>DATHTG010000030.1:0-1517 GCA_035463515.1 Candidatus Limnocylindrales bacterium | reverse complement strand
AGACACTACGACCGCGGACCCTTCGTGGGTCCGCGGTCGACGTGTATGCCGGAGGAGACGTTGCCCGACCGACTGCGGATCGCCCAGGTCGCGCCGCCCTTCGAGCGCGTCCCGCCGGGCGCCTACGGCGGGACGGAACGGATCGTCCATGGCCTCGTCATCGAGCTCGACCGTCGTGGGCACGAGGTCACCACGTTCGCGAGCGGTGACTCGAGCGTCCCGGGCCGCCACATCGAGACCGTGCCGCGAGCGCTGCGCCCCATCGGCTACACCGGCGACTCGATGCCCTATATGCAGCAGACCCTCCACGCCGTCCTCGCGCACGCGGGCGAGTTCGACCTCATCCACAGCCACCTCGAATGGGTCAGCCTGTTGCTGGCTCGCGTATCGCCGGTCCCCGTCGTCGCCACGTTCCATGGCCGGCTGGACCTGCCGTGGGCGGAAGACCTCCTGACCGACCCACCTCGCGGCCTGGTCGCGATCAGCCAGAACCAGGCCTCGACCCATCCGGACATCCCGTGGGCAGGCGTCGTCCACAACGGGTTACGCCTGGTCGATGCGCCGTTCGGCAAGGCGCGCACCGATGCGCTGTGCTTCGTGGGTCGCGTCGTGCCGGAGAAGGGCATCGTCGAATCGATCGAGATCGCCAAGGCCGCGGACCGGCCGCTCAAGATCGCCGCCAAGGTCGCGGCCGGTGGCCTGGAACGCGAGTACTTCGACGAGGTGTTCCAGCCGGCGCTCAAGGCCGCGGGCTCGACGGTCGAGTACCTGGGCGAAGTGTCCCAGGCCGAGCGGGACCAGCTGCTCGCCGAGAGCTACGCCGCGCTGATGCCGGGCTCGTGGCCGGAACCGTTCGGGCTGGTGGCGATCGAGGCACTGGCGTGCGGCACCCCGGTGATCGCCCGGCCCACCGGCGCGCTCCCCGAGATCGTGCGCGATGGTATCGATGGCTTCTTCGGCGACGACGTTCGCGCGATGGCCTTCCGTGTCGACCGCGTCGGCGATCTCGACCGCCAGGCGATCCGCGACGCCGTCATCGAACGCTTCTCGGTCGAGCGCATGACCGACGGCTATGAGGCGATCTACCGCCAGCGGATCGCGGCTGGCACCGAGCGGCCCGCGGCCGACGTCGGCGAGCCCGCGGCCGCGGGCACCTGACCCGTCGCAAGACTGCTACGCCGCTGCCACGCCGACCTCCGAACGCTGTCGAGCGACCCTGACGCGGCCTCCTCGACGCTAGTCATCGCGGCGCCGGCCACGACGTGGCTGTGCCGAGCGAACGGCGGAGAAGATGGAGGACGGCGCCATGCCGCAGAAAGCCTGGAGCGACAAACGCGAGCGTCAGTACGAGCACATCAAGGATTCGTACGAGGATCGCGGCGTCAGCGAGGATGAAGCCGAGGAGCGCGCTGCGCGAACGGTGAACAAGGAGCGACGCGAAGCCGGTGAGACCAAGGAGCAGCGGGAGCCCCAGCGATGACGGCGATCGGCTATGCCCTCTCGAGCGAGGAGCACGG
>DATHTG010000029.1:0-5211 GCA_035463515.1 Candidatus Limnocylindrales bacterium | reverse complement strand
TCTGGGCCGTGTCTCAGTCCCAGTCTGGGTGATCGTCCTCTCAGACCACCTACCGATCGTCGCCTTGGTGAGCCGTTACCCCACCAACGAGCTAATCGGACGCAGGCCCCTCCCGAAGCGCCTTGCGGCTTTACTGATGCGTACGAACGCATCACCACATGCGGTATTAGCCACCCTTTCGGGCAGTTATTCCCCACTTCGGGGCAGGTCACCTACGCGTTACTCAGCCGTCCGCCACTAACGCTTACAGGCAAGCCCGTAAGCGTCCGTTCGACTTGCATGTCTCATGCACGCCGCCAGCGTTGATCCTGAGCCAGGATCAAACTCTCCGAATAGATCGCGCCGTGTCACCACGGCGACTTTCGATCCGAGGGTTTGATCGCTCGCACATCTGATCCAGATGTTTCCTGTCACTCTTCAATTGTTAAGGTGCAGCACCGAGGCGCGACGGCGCTTGGCGCAGAACCGCAATCATACGGTTCCGCCCCATCGAGCGTCAAACGCACCGAGGGCCCCGGACCGGTTCCGATCCGGTTCGCGCCGGCCTCTCTGGGAGGCGGCACGGCTGCGGATAGTAGGCGCTGGTCGGAGGGCGTGTCAAACGATGCGGAGGCCCCGAGCGGCCTTCTTTCCGCCGTCGGTCACCGGGTGATCCAGCTGGCCGCCAGATGGTGGGGGCTGGCCGCGATCCGGCCCATCCCCGTCGGTTCTGTCACCGGGTGATCCACACGGCCGGTGAGCGGTTGGCGGTGGCCTCGATCCCGCCGTTCCGCTGGCGGTTCAGTCACCGGGTGATCCAGCTGGCCGCGGAGCGTTGACACCCGATGGTTCGAACGCTGGTTCGGTCACCCGGTGATCGGGACAGCCGACCGTGGTCGTCGGGAGCCGTGATCCGCGGTCCAACGGTCGGTTGGGTCCCCGGGTGACCCACAGGGCCGCAGAGCGTTGGCATCCGATTGTTCGGTCACCCGGTGATCGACATGGCCGGCGGGGCGGTCAAAAGAGCCCGGTTTCCACGAGCAGGACGAACGCGGCGGCGCTGAGCCAGCACAGCAACGCGAGCTCCACCGAGCCGGTGTTGCCGAGCGGACCCGTGACGAGCCCGTAGAGGGCGATCCCGAGAACGACGGCGATCCCGGCCTTGATCAGGCGCAGCCCGATCTCGTTGATGAGGTGGCTCACGTCAGACCGCGCGGCGGCCCTGAAGGGCCCGGATAAGCGTCACCTCGTCGGCGTATTCAAGGTCGCCACCGACCGGGAGACCGCGGGCGATCCGCGTCACCGACCCGACGACGGACTCCAGGCGCTCGGCCAGATACATCGCCGTCGCCTCGCCCTCGAGGGTCGGGTTCGTGGCGAGGATCACCTCCTCGAACGGCTCGCCGGCACGCGACGCCTCGTCGGCCCGGGTCAGCAACTCGCGGATCCGCAGCCGCTCCGGACCGATGCCGTCGATGGGCGAGATGGCCCCGTGGAGGACGTGGTACCGGCCCTTGAACTCCGCGGTCCGCTCGAGAGCAAGGACGTCGAGGGGCTCCTCGACCACACACAGCCGACGCTGGTCGCGGCCGGGATCGCGGCAGATCGCACACAGCGCCTCGTCGCTGATGTTGAAGCAGATGTCGCAGAAGACCACCTTGTCGCGGACGTCGACCAGCGCGGCAGCCAGCGTGCGCGCCTCTGCCTCCGGCGCACGGAGAAGGTGATACGTCAAGCGCTGGGCGGTCTTCGGGCCGATGCCCGGCAACCTCGCGAACGAGTCGATCAGGCGGGCGACGGGCTCGATCAGCGGGGTTGCCACGCGCGGGTCACATCCCCGGGATGCGCAGGCCGCCGGTCACGGCTGACATCTTCTGCTCGGCGAGCTCACGCGATGCTCGAAGCGCGTCGTTGACCGCGGCGACGACGAGGTCCTGGAGCATGTCGACATCCTCAGCGTCCACCACCGACGGATCGATCGTGATGCTCACGAGCTCCTGCTTCCCCGTCACGGTCGCGCTCACGACGCCGCCGCCAGCGGAGCCGTCGACCGTCGCTGCCTCCAGCTCGGTCTGGATACGCAGCATCTCCTGCTGCATCTGCTGCGCCATCCGCTGCAGGTTGCCCATCCCCATCGTGTCCGTTCCTCCTCGTGTCCTGACGGCAGTCTGACCGATGCACGGCCGGCGTGACGCCGGCCCGCGTCAGTCGACCTCGGCGACGTCGACGAGATCCTCCCCGAAGATCCGTTTCGCCTCGGCGACCAGGTCGTCGACCGCGACGAGCGGCGCGACTTCGATGTTGGTCGCCACCGATCGGACGCTGATATCGCGACCGAGATGGCCACCGACCGCGGCCTCGACCTCGGTCCGGCGCCGTTCGGCGTGGTCCTTGAGGAACGCCTTGGCTTCGGGGAAGCCGAGGGTGACGACATTGCCGTCGACCGCGATCGGCCGGCACTCGGTCAGTACGGCCCTCGTGGCGGGCCGTACCGAGCCGACGATCGTCGGCCAGTCGTGGACAAGCCGATCGAGGTCATCGCCGACCCCGACCGAAACGGGGATCGCGACGCGCTCGGGTTCCGGTCGAGCGGCGGGCTCCGGTGGAGCCGCCGACTCCGTCTCGGTGAGCGGCTCATCGACGGACTCCGGCTCGACGGCCTGCTTCCGCTCCGCGGCCGCCTCCGCCTCGGGCACGGCAGGCGACGTCGCTTCGGCGACGACTGGTTCGGCCGGAGGCGCGGCGACGCTGTCGGGTCGGGTGGCGGCCGGCTGGACCCCGTTCGCCCTGGGCGCGGGAGCGGGCGGAGCCGGACTCTCGGTGTATGTCTGGACCTTGGCCGTGACCGGCGGTGGTCCGACTCGGGATCGCGCCGACCCCGCCCCCGGCGTGGCGCCGACGTCGCCAACCGTCCCGCCGAACAGCGCCAGCTCGAGTTGCAGTCGAAGCCCGCCGATGCCGGCCCGGTCGGGGTCGATCGCGACGAGCCGCCGGGCGATGGCGACGAGCGACGCTGGGTGCTGCGTGGCGGGGTCGACGAGGCGGGCCCGGACCGTGTCGACGACCTGGTCGAGTAATGCCCGTGGATCCCGCCCGCGGTCCTCGAGTGCGTCAAGGACGGCGATCCCTCCGGCGACATCGCCGGTCTGCAGCGCCTCCACGAAGGCGTCGACCGCGGCGGCGTCGGCCATGCCGAGGAGGTCGCGGACGGCTGCCTCCGTGATCGTGTCAGTCGAGGTCGACAGGAGTTGGTCGAGGATCGACTCTGCGTCGCGCATCCCGCCTGCGGCCAGCCGCGCGACCAGCGACAGCGCCGGCGGTTCGATCGATCGACCATCCGCCTCGAGGATGCGCGTCAGCTTGCCCTCGATCTCGCTGACGGTGAGCCGCCGGACGTCGTACCGCTGGAGCCGCGAGAGGATCGCCGGCGGGAAGCCGGACGGCTCGGTCGAGGCGAACATGAAGATCACGAACTCGGGTGGCTCTTCGAGCGACTTGAGGAGCGCATTCCAGGCGTCGCGGGTGATCTGGTGGGCCTCGTCGAGGATGTAGACCTTCCGCCGGAGATGACCCGGCGGGTAGGCAAGCCGGTCGCGCAGGTCACGGACCTCGTTGATGCCCCGGTTCGAGGCGGCGTCGATCTCGAGGACGTCGAGGGTCGTCCCTTCGCGGACGGCGACACACGCATCACACGTGTCACATGGGTCGCCATCCCGGAGGTTCGTGCAGTTGACGGCCTTGGCGAGGATGCGCGCCAGTGACGTCTTCCCCGTCCCACGCGGACCGACGAAGAGGAGCGCGTGCGACACCCGATCGGTACGGACGGCGTTGCGAAGGGTCTCGACGACGGCCTCCTGGCCGACGATCTGGCTGAAGGTCTGGGCGCGCCAGCGCCGGTAGAGGGCCTGGTGCGGTGCGGTCGAGCTCACGACCTCCTCACGTCGGGGGCGGGCGGGATCGATATGCCGTGCACCCTCCGTCGATCGTCCGTCGCCCGGGCCCACCACGCCGAGCGGCTCGGATCAGGCCGTTCCGCGGCACCCGGCGATGATCGCTTAGTGCTGCTTCCTTCCGGACCTGACACGGTTCGCGGTTCGCCGCTGCGCGGGACCCGATCCTCAACGTCGCACCGACGGGCGGCGACCGAGAACGGAGACCTCGAGAGGGGATTCGGCCCTGCTGGAGCGGATTGCAGGCTACAGGGCACCGCTAGTTCCCCGCCTAGCACGGCCCCGGAAGGATAGCAGGCATCGACCGGCTGCCCGGCCCAGCAGTCCAGATCGTCCGGTCGTGGGCGAAGTACGCGGCGGCTGGCTCCAGCTCCTTGAGTCGCTCCATCGATCGGTCGTACGAGCGGACGTCCGGGGCACCGCTGCGGCCCTCGATCGCGTCCGGGTCCCCCTCCCACTCGCCCGCGGTGTAGCAAGCCTGGCCGACGAGGACGACCGTCCCGCGGTCCGTGGCGACGGCGATCGACTGGTGACCCTTCGTGTGACCGGGCGTCGCGACGATGCTGATGTCGCGCGTGATCTCGTGGTCGCCGTCGACCAACAGGTACGCCTCCGAACCTGGCGCGTCGATCCATTCAAGGACCGTGTGGTCGGTCGTATGCGCGAGGTCCCATTCCGCTGTCTGCACATGGATCCGGGCCGGCAGTCCACGGAATGCGCCGTTCTGTCCGGCGTGGTCGGCATGGAGGTGGCAATTCGCGACGGCCGTCACGTCGCGCAGATCGATGCCGGCGTCGTAGAGCACCTCTCCGACTGCGCGCCTCACGGGGTGATAGGTCTCGTCGAGCTCCGGGTTGCCGAACCCGAACCCGGTGTCGAACAGGAAGATCCCACCTGGATACCGGACGGCGTAGCCCATGACGACGCCCTGCCGCCCAGCCAACTCCGCATCGGGAAACCGGAAGGTCCCCAACTCGAGCGGGATGATCTCGATCCCGGTCATGGCCGGCGATGGATGCCAGCTCGCGACATGGGCGCCCAGGGCAAGGCCGAGCCGAGCACGCGAGCGCGCGCACTCTGACGTGCGTAAGCAAGCGCGCGCAGGCGAGAACGCCGCAATGGGCGTTCGGGGAGCGAACGTGAATGGCGGAGAGGGCGGGATTCGAACCCGCGACGGGTTTCCCCGAACCGCATTTCCAGTGCGGCGCCATAGTCCACTAGGCGACCTCTCCCGGACACGTCAGGACCGGTCGGATCGCGCCGACCGGTCCATCGGTACGAG
>DATHTG010000028.1:0-2381 GCA_035463515.1 Candidatus Limnocylindrales bacterium | reverse complement strand
TGGTCGGTCGGCGAGATCGCCAGGGTCGATCCCGGGTACCTGCTCTGGGTGGCGGAGCGCCCCGAAGGGGCGCGCTACCGCGACGAGATCAACACGCTCCTGGGCCGTCTGGGGATGCGAACTGCCAAGCCCGCCGACACGCCACCCTGGCGCCGAGGCGTCCAGTACCGCTGAACGCCTGCCGACGTCCAACGGCAGGGGCCGTCAGCGCGAGGCGCCGATCTCCTGGATCAGGTCGACGAGCGCCCCATCGCTGACAAGCTCGAATGCCGACTGCAGGTCCGGCCCGGGCTCGCGGTCAGCATCCAGACGCGCGATCCGTGCACGGATCCGGCGATGCGCCTCGGCGACGCCCGCCCCGGGATCGGGTGCTCGGTCCCCGTTCTGGCCCGCCATCGCGGCTCGCCGCAGGTCGAGCGCCTGTGCGGCGACGACGAGCTCGATGCCGATGATCCGCTCCACGCCCTTGAGCACGGTCCTCGCGTGACGCGCCGCGATGGAGCCCATCGACACGTGATCCTCCTGGTTGGCCGACGTCGGGATCGAGTCGACGGACGCCGGATGGGCGAGGACCTTGTGCTCCGAAGCGAGGGCCGCGGCGGTGTACTGGTAGATCATCATCCCCGACTCGACGCCGGGTGACGTCGCGAGGAACGCCGGCAGGCCGCCGTTCAGGCGCGGGTCCACGAGCAGCGCCGTCCGCCGCTCGCTGATCGACCCGAGCTCGGCGACCGCGAGCTTCGCGTAGTCGAGCGCGAGCGCGAGCGGCTCGCCATGGAAGTTGCCGCCGCTGATCACCCGGCCGCCACCGGTCGCGAGTGCACCGTCGTCGGCGACGCCACCGCCAGGGAAGACCAGCGGGTTGTCCGTCGCGGAGTTCAGCTCGATGTCGAGGACGCGGCGGAGATGATCGAGCGCGTCGCGGACCGCGCCGTGGACCTGGGGCACGCAGCGCAACGAGTATGGGTCCTGGACCTTGTGCGCCGATCCGTGGTGCGCTTGCTGCAGGCCGCTGTCACGGAGCAGGTGCCGCATCTCGGCCGCGACGGCCACCTGCCCGGGGTGGGGGCGGGCGAGCTGGTACGCGGCGGCGAACGCGACATCCGTCCCGAGTAGGGCCTCCACTGACAACGCGGCGGCGACGCTCGCGGTGCGGACGAGGCGATCGGCATCGGCCAGGAACAATGCGGCGAGCGCGCCCATCATCTGCGTGCCGTTCAGGAGCGCCAGTCCTTCCTTCGCCTCGAGACGAAGCGGCTCGAGGCCAGCGCTCGAGAGCGCGTCCGCAGCCGGCACCTGCCGTCCGTCGACCTCGACCGTCGCGCGGCCGATCAACGGCAGCGCAAGGTGGGCGAGCGGCGCGAGATCGCCCGACGCGCCGAGGCTCCCCTGCTCCGGCACGACCGGATGGATGCCGCGCGCCAGCATCTCGAGCAGGCGGTCCACGATCAGCGGACGGCAGCCGCTGTGACCGAGCGCGAGCGTATTGGCTCGCAGGAGCAGCATCGCCCGTACCACCTCGCGCGCGAACGGTGCGCCGATACCCGTCGCGTGGCTCATCAGGAGGTTCTCCTGGAGCCGGCCCGTCTGCTCGGCTGGGATGAAGGTCGTGGCCAGGTCGCCGAACCCGGTCGTCACGCCGTAGACGACCTGACCCTCCGCGACGAGCGTCTCGATGACGTCGCGCGCTTCCTGCATCCGGCCCCGGGCATCGTCGTCGAGCGTTGCCGGCGCGTCGCGCCTGGCGACCGCCTCCACGTCGTCGATCGAAAGGTCCGCGCCCGTCAGGACGATGGGTCCGGTCACGGCGCCGAGGATAGTCGGCTATGCTCCCGGCCGTGTTCGATTTCCTGAACGGGCCGGTCCGGGATCTGGTGACACAGGTCTACGACGCCGTCGGGTATCTCGGTGTCGCGCTCTGGGTCGCCATCGAGAGCGTCATCATCCCGATCCCCTCCGAGCTCGTCTTGCCATTCGCCGGGTTCCTCGTGGGCACCGGTGACACGCTGGAGCCGCTGACCGGTCAACCGTGGTCGTACTGGTTGGTCGTGCTCGCGGGCACGCTGGGCGCGACGTTCGGCGCGCTCGTCGCGTACGCGATCGGCTTGTATGGCGGCCGACCGATCGTCGACCGCTGGGGCCGCTACCTCGGCATCAGCCATGCCGACCTGGACCGCGCGGACCGGTTCTTCGCGCGGTATGGCGAGGCCGCGAGCTTCTTCGGTCGGCTCGTGCCCGTCGTTCGATCTCTCGTGTCGTTCGCGGCCGGTCTCAGTCGCATGCCGCTGCCGAAGTTCGTGCTGTTCACGTTCCTTGGCTCGCTGCCGTTCACCGCCGTCCTCGTGTTCGCCGGGCTCCAGCTCGGGGCGAACTGGGAGTCG
>DATHTG010000027.1:0-7255 GCA_035463515.1 Candidatus Limnocylindrales bacterium | reverse complement strand
TGACGTACTTGTTCCCGACGATGACGAAGTTCGCCACGACCTCGGCGATGAAGCTCACGACGCTGAGCACGGCGATCACCGTCGCCAGGGTCCAGGCGATCCGCCGGACCGGGAGCGATAGGCTGAGCGACGCTCCCTCCGGTCGCTCCGACCCCCCCAACGCCTACCGGGTCCGCGGGAACCCGAGGTCGATCTTGCTCGACCCCGGATCCGGCCAGCGCGACGTCACGATCTTCGCCCGCGTGTAGAACTGGATGCCCTCGGGGCCGTACATGTGAAGGTCGCCGAACAGGCTCGCCTTCCAGCCGCCGAAGCTGTAGTACGCGACCGGGACTGGGATCGGCACGTTGATGCCGACCATGCCCGCGTTCACCTCGAACTGGAACTGGCGGGCGGCGCCACCGTCGCGGGTGAAGATCGCGGTCCCGTTGCCGTAGGGGTTCTCGTTGATGAGCTTGACCGCCTCGTCGTACGTCTTGACACGGACCACCGTCAGGACCGGGCCGAAGATCTCGTCGCGGTACGCGTCCATCGTGGTGGTCACGTTGTCGATCAGCGACGCGCCCAGGAAGAAGCCTTCGCTCTCCCCATACAGCGGGTGCTCGCGCCCGTCGGCGACGATCGTCGCGCCCTGCTCCTTCGAGGAATCGAGGTAGCCGGCGACCTTGTCGCGATGCTGGCGGGTCACGAGGGGCCCCATCTCCGCGTCCGGGTCGGTTCCGGGCCCGACCTTCACCTTCGGCAGCCGCTTCGAGATCGCATCGACGAGCGGATCCCCGATGTCACCCACCGCGACGACCGTCGCGATGGCCATGCACCGCTCGCCGGCCGAGCCGTAGCCCGCCGAGACGGCCGCGTCGGCAGCCATGTCGATATCGGCGTCGGGCAGGACGATCATGTGGTTCTTGGCGCCGCCGAGCGCCTGGACGCGCTTCCCTCGGGACGTGCCCGTCTCGTAGATGTAACGCGCGATCGGCGTCGAGCCGACGAAGCTGACCGCGGCGATATCCGGGTGGTCGAGGATCCGGTCCACCGCGACCTTGTCGCCGTGCACGACGTTGAACACGCCGTCGGGGAGGCCCGCCTCCTTGAGCAGCTCGGCGATGTAGATCGATGCCGACGGATCCTTCTCGGACGGCTTGAGGATGAACGTGTTCCCGCAAGCGATCGCGGTCGCGAACATCCACATCGGCACCATCGCCGGGAAGTTGAACGGCGTGATCCCGGCGACGACCCCGAGCGGCTGGCGGATCTGGTAGACGTCGACGCCGGTGCTCGCCTGCTCGGTGAAGCCGCCCTTGAGCAGGTTGGGGATGCCACATGCGAACTCGAGGTTCTCGAGACCACGCGCGATCTCGCCCAGCGCGTCCGATGGGACCTTGCCGTGCTCGGCCGTCAAGTGCGCGGCGAGCTCGTGGCGATGCTGGTCGACGAGGTTGCGGATCCGGAAGAGGATGTCGGTGCGCTTGCTGAGCGACGTAGACCGCCAGCCGGGGAACGCGGCGCGTGCGGCCGCGACGGCCGCGTCGACCTCCTCGGTCGAGGCGAAGTCGACGTGACGCGTCAGGACACCCGTTGCGGGGTCGTACACGTCGCCCTGTCGACCCGACGTTCCCTCCACCAGGCCACCGTTGATCCAATGGCTGATCCGACCGGGCGCTGCGGATCTCGTGGTGCTCTCTGGTTCGGCGACCTGGGTCATGGAAGCGTCCTCGTCTCGGGCATCGATCCGACCACGATACGTCAGAACGGTGGGCGAGTCTCGGGATCGGGCCAGGCCGGCTGCGCGGCAGCATCCCCAGCGCGCGAGCGGCGCGGCAGCCACGCCCCCACGACCATGGCGCCGCCCAGCGCTCCGACGGCGAGTACGAGGGCGATGACTCCCCCCGTGGGCAGTGGCCCGGCGACGACCGGGTCGCGCCAGGTGGTCGAGACGGCCGCCCGGACGACACACCACAGCGCGACCGCGACGAACAGTCGGCTCGCGTCACGGGCGCGGAACGCGCCGAGCGAGCTCGCCATGAGGATGAGCAACGCCACCAGCGTCGTCCCGAGTGCCTCGTACACCTGGGCGGGGTGCGACGGGACGTCGGCCGCGAGCGACACCCACGGACCGGCCCCGACGAACGCGGTTGCCCAGTCCCCATCGAAGAAGCGGCCCTGGCCGCTGCCGCCCAGCACCATGGCCAGCTTCCCGGCGACGATCGCGGTGAGCAACGGGATGGTGACGAGGTGCGCCCAACGCCGGACCGGCGCGCCGAGCAGCGCCCCGACGATCGAACCCGTCGCGATACCACCGACGACAGCGAGGCCGAGCTCGAGGCCACCGATCGCCGGGTCGATCAGGGTCATCGGCCCGCCGCTGAACGCTTCGGGGACGAGCAGTGCGTACCCGATCCGCCCGCCGACGATCGCACCCGGCGCGGAGCCGATCACCATGTAGAGCAGATCGTCCGAGCGAAGCCCGTGACGGCGGCCCAGGACCGCCGCGGTCGCGAGACTGACGAGGAGCGCGAGTGCCAGCGCCAGCGTCTGCCAGCGGACGACCACGTTCGCGGCCAGCTGGACGAGGGGGTCGAAGTCGAACGCGATGACGGCGGTCGGCACGGTCGAGGCAGTGTACCCGCGCGGAAAGTGTCGGCTGGCCGACAGCCCGGCTGTCGTCCACATGGTGCTCGAAGGTTGACAGGCGCGACACCATCATCGTCATCGCGCCGACGTGCGCGGGGGCGCAATCGGGCGAGAAGGGGGACATCGAGGGGTCTGGGGGCCTCCCGATACCGTCCCGGCGTCCGGCCCTCGGGGGGACGGGCCGGACGTCGCGACCGCTCTGAGGGGACGCCGTGTCGCACCGTCAGTCGACGACCGGCTTGGACATCACGCTGCTCGGCCGCGTCACGATCCGGACCGCGGAGGGGATCGAGGTCCGACTCGTCGGCCGCCATGTCCAGGCCCTGTTCACGCTCCTCGCCCTCACCCGGCGTCCTCGGACGCGCGAAGCGATCGCCACCGACCTGTGGCCCGAGTCGCTCGTCGCCGCGACGGGCCCGCTCCGCCAGGCGCTCTACCAGCTGCGCACCGCGCTGCTCGCAGCCGGGCTCGATGTCGACGCCGTGCTCGAGACCGATGCGGAGACCGTCGGCCTGCGGCCGGAGGCGATCCAGTCGCTCGACGTCGCTCGGTTCGAGGCGTGCACCGATGAGGTGAGCTGCACAGCGGAAGATGCCGTCGGACTGTACGCCGGCGACCTCGCCGAGGGCCTGGGGCATGACTGCTTCGCCGCCGAACGCGAACGACTTGCCGACCGCTACGAGGATGCCCTGGCCCTCGTCGCCCGTCAGCGGCTTGAGGTCGGCGACGAGGACGGCGCCCGTCTTGCCGCCGAGCGGCTGATCGCCCGCGATCCCCTGCGCGAAGAGGCCCACGAGGTGCTCATCGCAGTGCACGGCATGACAGGCACGCGTTCACAGGTCGTGCGCCAGTACCGGCGCCTATGCGACGTCCTGGATCGGGAGCTCGCGGAGGTGCCGCTCCCTGAGACCGACGCGACGTACCGCTCCGCGTTGGCGAAGACGATCGCCCGATCCCGGGAACGGGCTGCCGCCATCGAGCCACCGGGCGGGACGAACCTCGTCGTCGTCAGCTAAGCGTCCCGGCCGCGCCAAGAGGTTCGGCGGTTGGGTCAGCCGCCGAGGACGTCCACCAGCTCGCGAACCGCGTCGGCAGAGTGCTTGAACGCGGCCTGCTCGTCGGGTGTCAGCTCGATCTCGAAGACCCGCTCCATGCCGTCGCGTCCGAGGACAGCCGGTACGCCCACGAAGAGCCCATCCACACCGAACTCGCCCTTCAGGAAGACCGCGCACGGGAGGACGCGCTTGCGATCGAGCAGGATCGCCTCGACCATCTCGAACGCGCCGGCGGCCGGCGCGTAGAACGCCGACCCGGTCTTGAGCAGCCCGACGATCTCGGCGCCCCCATTGGCGGTCCGCTCCTCGAGTGCCTTGACCCGTTCTGCCGGCAGCAGCTCGGTGATCGGCACACCGGCGACCGTCGAGTAGCGCGACAGGGGCACCATCGTGTCGCCGTGGCCGCCCAGCACGAACGCGTGGGTGTCCTCGACGCTGACGCCAAGCTCCTGGGCGATGAACGTGCGGAATCGCGCGCTGTCGAGCACGCCGGCCATGCCGATGACGCGATCGCGCGGGAACCCCGACGCGTCCATCGCGACATGGCACATCGCATCGAGGGGGTTGGTGACGACGACGATGATCGCGTCCGGCGATGCCTTGGCCGCCTGCTCGACCACGGACCGCACGATGCCGGCGTTCTTCGTCAGGAGATCGTCACGGCTCATCCCCGGTTGCCGCGCCAGCCCGGACGTGACGACGATGACATCCGAGCCCGCGGTGTCGGCGTAGTCGTTCGTGCCAGTCACGCGAGCGTCGTGGGCGACGACCGGTGCCGCCTCGGCCAGGTCGAGGCCCTTGCCTTGGGGCAGCCCCTCGACGATGTCGATGAGCACGACGTCGGCCAGGCCGGCCTCGGCGATGCGCTGCGCGGTGGTGGCGCCCACGTTCCCGGCGCCGATGACGGTGACCTTGTTGCGGGGCATGCGGGTCAGGGACCTCCTGTTCGATACGGACCGGATTCTAGGCGAGCCATCCGGACGTTCGTGGACGATCGGGATGGACGGGCGTCGATGGTCGTGCTGCCGAGCGAGCGGGACGATGCGGACCGATCACGACTTCGCCGGAGGCCCATCCACCATGACCCGACTCGCCACGCTCATCGGCATCGTCCTTATCGTCCTCGCGATCCCCTTCGGGCTGATGCTCGCGCCGCTCGCGCTCGGGATCGTCATCGTCTGGCTGGCGATGCGCCATCTCGGTGGCGCCCTCGAGGCGCCGTTCGGGGAGCCGGCGTGATGATCGAATCGATCGCCGTCGCCTTGATCCTGCTCGCCCCGGCACTGCTCTTCCTCGGCTGGCTGACACTCCTCGGCGTCGTCGTCAGCGCGCTCGGTGCCGCCTCCGACACGGAGCTCGATGAGCTTCGCCTCCTCAAGCCCAGCACCCGGCCCACCTGAGGTCGCGCGAGCTCAGCCGGCCCCGTGGTCGGCTTCGAGCTCGGGGCTGCGCGTGCCGGGATCGACGACCGGGCCGGCCTCGCGAACCTCGGGCGGCGTCCCCTCGGCGTAGCCCGCGAAGTTCTTCGCGAACATCGCTGCAAGGAGCCTCGCCTGGCGGTCGTAGGCGTCGGCATCGGCCCACGTCGCGCGCGGGTCGAGGAACGACGCCGGCACGTCCGGGCAGTCGAGCGGGACCTCGAAACGGAACGTCGGGTCGGTCCGCGTCGGGACCGCCGCCAATGACCCGTCGAGTGCGGCACGGACCATCGCCCTCGTATGGGCGATGTTCATCCGTTCTCCGGTGCCGTACGGTCCGCCGGTCCAGCCCGTATTCACCATCCACACCTGGACATCGCGGGCGGCGAGACGATCGGTCAGCATCCGAGCGTACTCGCCGGGGTGACGCGGCATGAACGGCGCCCCGAAGCACGCCGAGAACGTGGCCTTCGGCTCCTTCACCCCGACCTCGGTGCCGGCGAGCTTGGCCGTATAACCGCTGATGAAATGGTAGGCCGCCTGCTCGTGCGTCAACTTCGCGATCGGCGGGAGCACGCCGAACGCGTCGGCGGTCAGGAGGACCACGGTGTCCGGCTGGCCGGTCATCCCGGTCGGGTCGGCGTTGCCGATGAAGTGGAGCGGGTAGGCCCCCCGGGTGTTCTCGGTGAACCGTTCCGAATCGAGGTCGAGCTCGCGCGTCCGTGCATCGAGGTCGACGTTCTCGAGAACGGTCCCGAACCGGCGGGTCGTCTGGAAGATGTCGGGCTCGTACATCGGCGAAAGGCGGATCGTCTTCGCGTAGCAGCCGCCCTCGAAATTGAACAGCCCCGCATCGGACCAGCCGTGCTCGTCGTCGCCGATCAGCCGTCGCTCCGGGTCGGCCGAGAGTGTCGTCTTGCCCGTGCCCGACAGCCCGAAGAACACCGCGCTGTCACCGCCGGCACCGACGTTGACCGACGAGTGCATGGGCAGGACGCCCTCATCGGGCATCAGGTAGTTCATGACCGTGAAGGCCGACTTCTTGATCTCGCCGGCGTACTCGGTGCCGACGATGATGATCTCCATCCGCTGCAGGTGCAGCAGGATCGCCGTGGTGGTCCGGGTGCCTTCGGTCGCCGGGTCCGCCTGGAACGACGGGACGTCGATGATCGTGAAGTTCGGCTCGAAGTGGACGAGCGCTTCGGTGTCCGGACGACGGAACAGGTTGCGGGCGAAGACGCTGGCCCAGGCGGTCTCCGTGTAGACCCGCAGGCGGCGCTGATGCGCCGGATCGGCGCCGATCAGCATGTCCTGGCTGTAGAGGTCCTTCTCGGCGCAATACGCGACCAGCCGTGAGCGCAGCCTGTCGTAGTGCGCCTCGCTGATCGGCCGGTTGACCTCGCCCCACCAGATCTTGTCCCGGCTCGACGGCTCGTCGACGATGAACTTGTCCTCAGGCGAGCGCCCCGTGTGCTTGCCGGTCCGCACCACCAGCGGCCCCTCGGCGGCGATCAATCCCTCGCCTGCGCGGATCGCGTCCTCGACCAGCTCCGCGGTCGGCAGGTTCGCGCGGACACGGCGACCCAGGGGCGGGGTGGTTCGATGGGCGACCGGTCGTGGCGGGTCGTCAGGCCGGATGGGCGGTTCTGTGGTGGCCATCGGTAGGCGGACTCCTTGGCACGGGCGATCGATACGGATCGACCGGCCGCGCGTGCCGCTGGCGAAGGTCGGGCGGGTGGCCCGGTGACGCTAGCGGGAGTCGGCTTCCACAGTCGCGCGTGGCCGATGCTACCACGTTGCGGTTCGGTTGCGACACGGTTCCGGTCGCTGCCGGCCTGGCCGTACCATGGTCCCCCACCGCCACCCCGACGGACCCCGAGGACGACCCCCATGACGGACACGCTGATCCCGGACCGGGAGCAGGCCGCGACCGAGCTCGAAGGCCTGCGTCTCCGCACCGACCTGTTCATCGACGGCGACTTCAGGCCGGCCCGCGACGGCCGCCGGTTCGTGACGGAGAACCCGGCGACGGGGCGGTCGATCACCGAGGTGGCCGAGGGCGGGGCAGCGGACGTGGACGCGGCCGTCGCGGCAGCCCGAGCCGCCTTCGAGCGGGGCGTGTGGTCGCGCATGGATCCCGGCGCGCGCAAG
>DATHTG010000026.1:0-6922 GCA_035463515.1 Candidatus Limnocylindrales bacterium | reverse complement strand
ACAGGCACGAACGAGGAGTCATTGATCGCTCAGTGGGACGCCTGCCAGACATTCGACGTCACCGAGCGGCTACCCGGTTGCACCGTCCCGCTCCACGTGTTCTCGTTCGCCGAGGACGTCCAGGTGCCACCCCAACTCGGTCGCGAGGTCGTCGATCTCTGCCCGACGGCGACATATCACCTGTTCGAAGGGATGGGGCACTGCTCGATCTACGGTCATGAGCACGAGCGCTTGAACGCGGAGATCGAAGCGATCGTCCGGACGCCGTGAACTCAGAGGATGCGGCGGTACTGGATGAAGCCTGGTCGGTCGGCGACCTTGTCGTACAGCGCGCGAGCTGTCGCGTTCGACTCGTGGGTGAGCCAATAGACGCGACTCGCGCCGGCCGCGCGCGCACGCTCGTCGACCGCCTCGATCAGGGCGCGGCCGGCGCCGAGGCCGCGCGCGTCGACGACCGTGAACAGGTCCTGGAGGTAGCAGTAGTCACCGGTCGTCCAGGTCGATCGATGGAACAGGTAATGGACGATGCCGACCAGCCGCCCATCGATGAACGCGCCGAGGACGTGCATCGGCTCCGACGGGTCGTGCAGCCGTCGCCACGTCTCATCGGTGACGTCCGGCGCGACCGTCGCCTCATAGAACTGGAGGTAGCCGGACCACAACGGCTCCCACGCCGACCGCTCGTCAGGTCGCAGCGGTCGGACGTCGATAGACGGCTTCAAGGCTGATCTGTCATGGGTCATCCCGATGCTAGCCCGTGCCGATCACGCGGGCGAGTAGCCCGAACCCGTCGTCCGTCCCGCTCCATCGCCGTCGCAGCTCCTCGATCCCCACGCGTCGGCGAACGTAGCGCAGCGCGACGATGGCGACGATGACGTCGTCGAGTGGCCCGAGGCCGGGGATGAACTCCGGGATGAGGTCGATCGGGCTGACGCGCCCCGAGGGCGCAGCATCCAGAACACGACGAGCAACAGGATCCAGACGGCGACCGCGGAGATGACGACCGTAACGATCCAGCTCGTATCCACAGGTCGAAGGCTACTGAAGCGGGTCCTGACGCCTGATCCATGAAGGTCCGTTGACTCCGGGCACATGACCATCCGGCGGGTCAGGCACGACCCAAGGTCGGGTTGCGCTGGCGCACGGCGGGGACCGACGCTGTTCGGCGATGCGAAGCCTACGGAGAGCTGCGAGCCACTCTGTCGCCGCCGCGTTCGCCCAGGAGCGTGACGCGAGCTACGCCGTGCGTCTCATGGCGACGACCTCGACGGACATCCGCTTCACGCTTCGCCGCGTCGTCGGCGAGAACGGCGATATCCAGATGTACGTTCTGGAGGCGTCCTTCTCGGACCCAGCCCTCGTCAGCCGTGTCGAGACGGCGATGGAGGGCGCGCACGGGATGGTGATCCCCGTGGAAGCCCTGGCGGCCGCAAAGGCGAGTTAGCCGCTCGCGCAGGTCCGGACGGACGTGGCGCCTTCCCAGAAGACAGGGGCCGGCACGGCGAGCGCCGAGCGCTGCTTAGCGCTGGGAACGCGCCGGAACGGGAGCGAGCGTCAGGACGATCGGGAGCTCGGCCTGGGCCGGCCGGCGGAACGAGGCGATCGCGTCGATCACGGCCTGGGGCGGCTCGAGATCGCGCAGCGAGCGGCCGGTCGGAAGATCGACCGTGGCGGCTCGCGCCAGTTCCGGGTCAGCGATGGAGGAGCGGGGGCGAACGAGGTACGCAGACATGCAGGTTCGGATCCGATCTTCGGGGCATGACGGTGAGCGGGCGTAACGCTACAGGGACATGACGAAATGTGCAGGGGCCCGGTCGGCTGCCACCCCCCGGTACGAGTGGGCCACCCCTCGCGCGGACGGAGCGGAGAGCCGCCCCTGCTATCGTGCGGCCGTGGCCACCCTCGTCGACCCTCAGGCAGCCGCGCGCGTGTCGAAATCGGGGGGCGAGCGAGCGCCGCTGCACGCTCAGTGGCTCGGTCGCATCGACTATCCGGCAGCTCACGGGCTCCAGAAGCGCCTCGTCGACGACCGGGCAGAGGAACGCATCGGCGACCAGCTGCTGCTGCTCGAGCATCCTCCCGTGCTGACGCTCGGCAAGAACTCCGACCCTGCCCACATCCTGGCGACGGCCGACGAGCTCGCGGCACGGGGCGTCGCCGTCGAGCACATCGAGCGCGGCGGAGAAGTGACCTACCACGGCCCGGGCCAGCTGGTGGCGTACCCGATCGTCCGGCTGCACGACCGCGGACTTCTGCTTCGGCCCTTCGTTCGCGCGCTCGAGACGGCCCTCGTCGAGACGTGTGGCGCGCTCGGCGTGCGAGCGTCGCGACGCGACGGTCACCCCGGTTGTTGGTGTGACCCTGACGGTCGCGATCCACGCAAGATCGGTGCCCTCGGCCTCCGCGTCGAGCGCGGCGTGAGCTACCACGGGATCGCGCTGAACATCACCGTCGACCTCGACGACTTCGACCTCATCGATGCGTGCGGCATGCCGGGCGTCACGTCGACCTCGGTGGCTCGCGAGCTGGGACGTGACGACGAGCGCCCGACGACCGCATCGGTCGAGGCGGCAGCCGGGATCTTCGCGCGGGCGTTCGCGGACGCCATCGACTCTCCGCTGACCTACGACTGACGGGCCATGGCGAGCGGCCTGTTCGAGCTACGCAAGGACCCGATCACGAGCTGGTGGGTCGCGACCGTCGTCGACCGCCAGTTCCACCGTGATCGCTTCGCGCGGGCGGCCGAGCCCGTCGACGACCGAATGTTCGGCTGCAGCAATTGCGCCGTTCCGGGCGACGGTGTCCGGACGCGCATGCTCAAGGAATTCGCCTTCCACGTCGTCGGCACCGACGACGACGCTCGCGAGCTCGACCGGGAGCACGGCCTCGCTCAGGTGTCGCTCGCGCAAGCACGCGCGACCGGCTCGTGGCGAACGGTCATCGCCCCCACCCGCGAGCATCGACCGCTGCACACCGTCGGGACCGACCTGATCGAGGGTCTCATCACCGGCGCACGAGATGCGCTCGCCGAGGCGCGGACGGATCCGCAGACCGAGTACCTCACGGTCGTCCAGAACTGGGGTGCGCAGGCGGGCGCCAGGACGAACCACCTCTGCCTCGATCTGTACGACCTCCCGCAGATCCCGCATCGGATCGCGGAGGAGCTCGGCGGCGCGGCGAGGTTCGTGATCCGCGAGGGCGAGTGCCCGTTCTGCCGGCTCGTGCGCGAGGAGACCATCCGTCCCGACCGACTCGTCTGGGAGGACGACGCGAGTGTGGCGTTCGCGCCATACGCCTCGCGTTCGCCATTCGAGGTGTGGATCGTCCCGCGCCGCCATGACGCCGACTTCGCGCGCGCGAGCGCCGCCGACATCAGCGCCACCGCCGAGGCCCTTCGTCAGGTGCTCGGCAACCTTGCCCGATCGCTCGACGGCCCGCCCTACAACCTGGTGCTCCACACGGCGCCGCTCAAGGAGCAGGTCGACGGGACGTACCACTGGCACTGGGAGATCCACCCTCGTTTGCGGGAGATCGCCGGGCTCGAGTTGGGAACCGGACTTCCTGTCAACCCCGTCTCACCGGAGGACGCTGTCGAGGAACTCCTCGGCGACGGCGCGACGGACGCCGCTGGTCCGGAGGGAGGTCGATCGGGTTGATCCGTGGGCGGCCCGGGCGCGACGGGCGTCACATGTGGGGGAGATGCCGCGTCTCTGGCGCATCGGGTACGCGCACCCTCATCGGCGCGTGCCCTGAGCCCACCCGCACGGAGCCGCTGTGGTCCTCGACCCGTCAACGACGAAGTTCCGCGACCCATTCGGTCGTCCGCCCGTTCTCCCGAGCGGTCGAGGGCGCCCGATGAGCGACGCGTGGGACCGCGGTGAGGCCGGCGCCTTCGTCGAGGAGCTGTTCGCGAAGCACCACAGCGAGATCTATGCGTACCTGTTCCGGATGATGCGCGACTCCGAAGTGGCCGCCGACATGACGCAGGACGCGTTCGTCAAGGCATACAAGAACTACGACACGCTCGAGAAGCCCGAGAACGCGCGCGCCTGGCTCTACCAGATCGCGCATCGCGTCGCTCTTGACGAGATCCGTCGCCGAAAGATCGTCCGGTTCCTGCCGTGGACCGGCGAGTCGCGCGGATCGGCGCCCTCCGCCGAGCACCTCGTGATGGACGCGCGCCTGTCCGGCGATCTGCAACGGGCGCTCGACAGGATCCCGGAACGGCAACGTGCCGCGCTCCTGCTGGCGGAGCTGCACGACATGACCGGCCTGGAGCTTGCCGCGGCACTGGGCGTCAGTCACGTCGCCGCCCGCGCGCTACTGACGCGGGCACGCGAATCGCTGCGGCAGGCGCTGGCGGCGGAACGGGACGCCGACGCGGCGGCAGAAGCCGCACGCGATGCCGCCCGCGAACCGGGCCGGCCCGCCGAGGTCGACCGATGAGCCGGTTCCCGCGCCTGCGGCGCCGGCCCGATCACTGGTCCGATCCGCACGACCGCGCGCGGACCGACCTCGCCGAGCGGATGGATGGGCCGCTGGGACTCGCGGAGTCGACCTGGCTGGACGAGCACCTCGCGGGCTGCGAGGCGTGTACCGCCGTGGCGAACGCATATGAAGACGACCGACTCGCGCTCCGCACGCTTCGCACGCAGCAGCCTGAGCCGCCGCGCGACCTCTGGGCGCGGACAGCCGCAGCCATCGAATCAACCGAGGCCGGGGGTCGCCGCACGCCTGAGGGGAGCGTGCGGCGGAGCCTCCCACTCGGCGCGCTGTCCGGTGTGGCGGTCGTCGTGATCATGATCGGGGTCGGGCTCGCGACGGCGAACCTGCCGCTCGGTTCCGTGGGCGGCGTCAAGGGTGAGGAGAGCCCGATGGCCGGCGACGGTGGTCCGGCCGGCGGGGGCGCCTCGGCATCGCTGCTCGCCGATGCCACACCGATCGTGGTCGCGCCGGGCGACGTGGGATACGTGGACAACGGCCCGGGCGGAGGGATGTACCGGCTCACGATCGACGAGGTCTGTCCAGCTCAGAACAAGAGCGGCTGCCCGACTGTCGCGGAGGGAAGGCAGCTCGCGTTGGCATTCACTGGATCGCCCAAGTCCATCCTCGCGTCGCCGAGCCGCCTGAAGGCCGTCGCGATCTCCGATGGGGACGCTGGCGACGGCGATGAGATCGTCGTCGTCGACCTTCCGCAGGCGACGGAGCGCCCGCAGGAGACGGCCCGCGCGAGTGCGTCGGTGTCGGCATCCGTCGGGCCGAGCCCCGCCCCGACTGCATCGAGCGAGCCATCGCTCGATGCGAGCGTGGCCCCGAGCGCCAGCGCCGCGGCCAGTGCGTCGAGCGAACCGATCGCGTCGATCGAGCCGAGTGCGACGCCATCGGCGACCGCCGCGCAACGGCTCGCCATCGCCAGCGGCATCGAGGTCGTCGGTGAATCGGCGGCGTTCTCCGCGGACGGGAAGTGGTTCGCATTCACAGCACGTCCCGCGGACGGCACGGGTGGCACCGACGTCTATGCGTGGCGCGTCGGCGACGAGCGCGCTCGGCGGATCACGCAGGACGGCGCCTCGTACTTCGCGTCGTGGTCCGACGACGCGCTCGTCGCGAGTCGACCGGATGACTCGTCCGCCGCTGATGCCCAGCCGTCGACCGTGAGCATCGACCCGGGAAGCGGCGCGGAACGGGACGCGGGCGAGGGTTGGCGACCTGCGATCGACCCGACCGGCAAGCGGGCGATCGTCTGGATGGGGTCACTCAGGCGATCCGGCGACGGCGCGACCTGGGTCCCCGCTCAGGGCGTCCTGGAGCTGCGAGGGTGGTCGGCCGACGGCCCCGAGCGCGCACGGGGCTCTCGGGATGAGCGCGTCGTGAGCGACGCGGCACCGCGCGACTTCGACGTGCGCTGGGACGAGTCCGGCGAGTGGGTCGCGGTCTGGGTCGCCGACGCGGCGGACCAGGTGGTCGGCCGACTGACGCTCTACCACGTCGACACCGAGCGGAATCAGCTCGAGAAGGTCGAGGGCGCGCCGGTCGACGTACCGGCCCTGCCTGGCTTCTCGATCGGCGATGGCCGCCTTGCCTGGGCGACGCCGCGTGGCCAGGGCGGCGAGGGCAGTCGGATCCAGATCGCCGCGTGGTCCAAGACGGACGTCGGCATCGTCGAAAGCAGCCCCGGCGAGGACCCCGTCGTCATCCGCTGACCGTCACGACGCGTGAGCGGCGGTCCCGGGGAGCGGACCACGCCACTTGGCATGCGCCCCGTGGGCGTCGTATCGTTCCCGCCCTATCGTGCGACCAAGATGGTTGGTCGTAGGGTCGGTGATCAGCACCGCCCTCGCCCTGGTATCGCTGCCGGGTCTGGCCGGTTCCCGCGTCCCCAGCGCGGTCGAACCCGTCCCCGCCGGAGCGTTCCAGCCGTACTCGGTCCCCGCGCCTGACACGCGATCGCCGCTCACGATCGCGGGGCTCGAGGCTGCCCATCGTTCGGTCGGCGTCCTCGACGGCGAGACGGCGATCTACGAGCCGGGCGAGGAGCCCGACGCCGGACCCACCTCGCGCGTCGACGTCGATCAGCCGGAGAGCACGGCCGGCTCCGCCCGGCGGCCGCCCCGCTACTCGCTCAGTGGCGACGCGACCTTCTATGACCACGGGACGACGGCCATGCGCCTCCCGCGCGGCACGATCGTCGTCATCTGCGGCGGTGGCGGCTGCATCGAGCGAGTGGTGACCGACTATGGGCCCCAGGCCCCGGGCCGGATCGTTGACCTCTACCGACCGGATTTCTTCAAGATCTGCGGCTGCCCGTCGTGGAGCGGGGTCACCAAGGTCACGGTGCACGTCTACTGACCCGGCTCTATCCTTGCCACGAACCTTCGGCCGCGGGCCAGTGAGCCCGCCACCGTGGCCCTGCGAGGCCGGG
>DATHTG010000025.1:0-6944 GCA_035463515.1 Candidatus Limnocylindrales bacterium | reverse complement strand
CTATAAAGTGAAGGGCGGGGGCTAGTTACCGTTCCGGCGTCCGGGGGCGGTGCAGCTTATTGTTTGTCGGCGCGACACTACCGCACCGTCTGCAAAAGGGTGGCGGCCCGCCTCGTGGGGTAAGGGAGGGGGCCCGACGTGATCCAGCTACTTCAGTCGAGCAGCTTGTTGGCCTCGGCGACCGCCTCGGTCAGCGCCTGCTGGGCGGCGACGCCACCGAACAGTGCCTTCTCGACGGCCGTGAGGACGATGGCGTTGACATCGGCCTTGGCGGGGATCGTCGGGACGATGTCCGCGTACTTCGAGATCGCGTCCTTGGCGCTGCCACGAGCGCTGTCCTCGATGAGCGGCGACGAGGCACTGAAGTACGGGTCCTCGAACGCCTTCGGCGACGACGGATAGACCGCCGACTGCTTCGACAGCTCGGTCAGCGTCCGGGCATTCGTGAAGAACTGCGCCAGCGCCATCGAGGCGTTGGGGAACTTCGTGTCGGCCTTGACCGACATGCCCATCAGGCCCTTGCCGATGACCCCGGACTTGCCGACGGGAGCCGGCACGACGGCGAGGTCCTCGTACAGCTGTGCGTTGTTGGCCTTGACCTCACGGATCAGGTTCGGGCCGGTCTGGTAGAACGGCGCCTGCCCGGCCGAGAAGATCAGGAGACCGACGCGGTCGTCCTTGGTGGTGAGTGCCGTGTTGTCGACGGTGCCGGCGGCGACCATGTCGACGTACATCTGCAGCCAGGAGACGGCGTCGGGCGAGTCGAAGGTGAAGGCGCTGCCGTCATCGGCGATGACCTTGACGTTGCCCTCGTAGACCATCTGGGCCAAGAGGTCGTTCACCGTCAGACGAAGATCACAGACGACATTCGCCTTGTCCTTCAGGGTCTGGCACAGCCCCGGCAGCTCCTCGACCTTGGTCGGGAAGGCGGCTGGATCGAGGCCTGCGGCCTCGAAGTGGCGCTTGTTGATCAGCTCCACGCTGACGCCCTGATAGAACGGGAACTGATAGTTCTTGCCATCGACGTTCTGCGACTTCCAGAGCCCCTCGAAATAGCTGTCCTTGACCTCCTGCGAAACGCCATCGAGCGGGAGCAGCAGGTTCCGGGTGGCGTAGTCGGAGACCCAACCCTCGCCGACCGACAGGTTGATCACATCCGGCGCGTTGCCGGCCGCGAAGGAATTCTTGAGGTCGTCTTGGAAGGTCGCCTGATGGTCCTCCCACTTCACCTCGACGCCCGGATAGGTCGCCTTGAAGCGGTCGATCGTGTCCGCGATCCACGTATCGAACGTCGGCGACAGCCAGAACGTCCAGACCGTGATCGACGCGTTGGGCTCGATGTTCTGGATGACGGCCTCGGCCGGATCCGGTGCGAGCGCCGACGGCGCCGCCGACTCGGACGGGGCCGGGGCCGACTCGCTCGGCGCGGCGCTCGGGGCCTCGCTTGCGGCGCTGCTCGGCGCAACGCTCGGCGTCGCGCTTTGGCAGGCCGAGATCGCGAACAGCACTCCCAGTACTAACCCGAGATGCCGCTTCGTCTTCGTTTCCATCGCTCCTCCTTGGTGGTCCTTCCCCTTCGGCCCTTCGTGGGCCATTCCTTGGATATGGCGGTTCCGACGTGGACGTGGGATCGGCTCCCTGGCGTCAGGCGTGGCTCACCACCTCCGATCCCTGCAACGTGGTCCTCGCCACGGCGACGGCGCCCCATGCGCCGGCTTCGGCTTCCGGTGGCAGGACATCGACGATGTCGGCGGGGAGCAGCTCCCCGGCGAGCTCCGACGCTCCCCTGAGGCGCTCCAGCTCCCGGCGGAGCGGGGCCTCGAACGGGGAACCGGCATGGGACACGCCGCCACCGACCACGACGCGCTGCACGTCGTAGGTCATGACGAGCGTGTGGATCGCCCAGGCGAGTCGTCGCCCGACGTCGTCGACGAGATCGATGGCGGTCGGATCGCCGGCCGCGGCACGTTCGTAGACCTCCTTCGCGGAGGGGGTGTTGGCACGGCGCGCGATGGACGGACCGGAGGCGAACGCCTCGAGGCAGCCGTGCTGGCCGCATTGGCAGCGGTGGCCGCCGGACTCGATGATCGCGTGGCCGATCTCGCCGGCGAGCCCGCGCGCTCCTCGGTGGAGGCGACCGTCGAGGACGACACCGGCCGCGATGCCGGTCCCCACCGCGAGATAGGCGAGATCCTGGCCCTCGATGACATGGCGCTCGTACAGGCCGATCGCGGCAGCACGGACGTCGTTCTCGATGAACACCGGCCGGCCGAGCTCGGCTTCGAGCGCGTCACGGAGCGCGAAGTCCGTCCAGCCCAGGTTGACGGCAAGCGTCACGTGCCCCCGTTCCGGGTCCACGCGACCGGGGACCCCGACACCGATCGCGCTCAGATCCTCGCGGCCCAGCTCGGCACTCGCCAGGGCCTCGTCGAGGCACGCCGCGATGGACGAAACGGCGCCGCCCTGGTCACCCACGGAGGAGGCGTGGGAGGCGCGACCGAGGACGGCGCCGTCTGCGTCGACGATGAGCGTCGCGATCTTCGTCCCGCCGATGTCGATACCGGCGACAGGACCCGGCACGTGGCCGTTCAGGGGATCATCGATCATCGATGCACCGTCAGGCCGAGCTCCCGGGTGAGCAGCAGCGCGCACGCGCCGAGGAGTGTCACGTCCTCGCCCGTGCCGCCGATCTCGATCGTGGTGTCCTGGCCCGTCACCGCCAGGCTGCGGGACGTGGCCTCGTCACGGACGGCGTCCAGCCACGGGTCGCCGAGCGCGGTCACGGTCCCGACGAGCGTGATGTGGCGGACGTCGAGTGCCGCCACGAGATGGGCGATGGCGCCGCCCAGGGCACGGCCGGCGGTCCGCACCGACCCGAGGGCCTCCGTGTCGCCCGCGGCCGCGGCGTCCGCGAGGTCGTCGAGGCTCTTCGCGCTCGAGTGGCGGATGATGGCCGGCGCGCTCGCGACGGTCTCGAGACAGCCGTATCGACCGCAGTGGCACGCGTCGCCGTCCGGGTCGACCACGACGTGACCGATCTCGCCCGCCGCCTCACCGTCTCCGCCGAACAGCTGGTCCTTGAGGATCAATCCGGCGCCGATGCCCCGACCGACCTTGATCACCGCGAGATTGGCCGGCCGGGCGTCGCCCTTGAATAGGTAGGTTGCGAAGGCCGCGGCGCGGCTGTCGTTGGCGACGACCGTCGGGAGCTGGTGGCGCTCTTCGAGGATCTTGGCGAGCGGGAGGTCCTGCCAATCCAGGCTGACCGCCCAGCGGATCGTGCCGCTCTGATCGACGACACCCGGTGTCCCCACGCCGATCCCGAGGATCGGGGTGGTCGCCGCTCGACGGACCTCGTCGATCAGCTCGTGGACGATGGCGACGGCCTCGTCGCCATCGCGCCCTTCCAGGTCCCGTGACGTGCGGGCCGCCAGCTCGCCGCGCAGGTTGGCAAGCGCCGCGGTGAACGTCCGCTCGCCGAGGTCGAGGGTGATGATGGTCCGGGAGTTGGCATTGAGGGCGACGAGGGTCGGTTGCTTGCCGCCCGTGCTGGGGCCGCGGCCGACATCGATCGCCAGGCCGTCCTTCTCCAAGTCACTGACCAGTTCGCCGACGCTGGTCCTCGTGAGACCGGTGAGTCTGGCGATATCCGCACGGGAGATCGGGCCGAGGTCGTAGAGGGCGCGCAGGACGAGCGCGGCGTTGTGGGCGCGCGTCTGCGCATGGGTCGCCTTGGCCGGGAACTCCGTTCGTGCCACTGGCGGGTGGCCCCTCCGCGACGGTCACCGGACCCTTGGCCGCAGCCCTCCTGCGACTTCGTCCGGTCACTGGACAAAGCGCATCCTAGCCGTGCTGCCTACTTTGTCAATAGTTCGGACTAAGTTCGCGGCGGATGCGCGCTCCCGGTTCGTCGGTCGTGATCTTCTTCGTCTGTGTGCTCGTGGCGATGGCGATCGTCAAGGTGTGGTCGCGGTCGCGACCCTGACGCACGCGGCTGATGCGTCGATGGCACCGCCGCGACGCTCATCGTCGTCAGGCGCGAACGAGCTCCTCCTCGGCCGCCTCGGCCGCCTCGGTCTCGACGGCGGCCATCAGCGTCCCGGGCGCGTCGGCGAGACGGTGCAGCTCGAGGTACCGGAACCCGAGCCACCTCATCGGGTGCGCCACCGCCGGCGGGATAGCATCGACGGACGTCGGCGAGACGAGCCTCGGCTCGTCGAGCTCGTACACCGTCTCTCCGACCTGCAGCCGGCAACGACCGGCGGCGAGCACGTTCCGCGCCCACTGCGATGCCGACCCGAGCGGAACGATGATCCGGAACCCGTTGGGGGACCGCTCTGGGTGAACGGGCGAGAACCGGACGACCCCAGACCTGCGGCCGACGTGCTCGATCAGGCCGAGCTCGCCTCCCGACCGTTCGACGATCCCCTGGCGAACCAGCCATGGATCCACCACGCGATTCACCCAACCTGATCCCGCTCGCGGATGGCGGCGCCACCAGGCGATCCCGGCAAGGACGAGGCCGGCGAGGGCGCCAAGGGCGAACACGACTCTGCGCATGGTTACCTCCTTCGCGATCCGAGCATCGCGAACCGGCGGTCGTCGTACGAGTGCCGAAGGCACCGATTCGGTCCTCCGAGGGTCCCTGTGTCAGCGGCTCGCGCGACGCCGCTCCAGCATCCGCTCGAACGTCCGGGCATTCGCGACCGCGCACGCGCGATGGTCGTTGTTGAAGTAGACGTACCCGTCGCCAACGCCGCCCAGGCGATCGACCCACGACCGTAACGCCGTCCGCCCGTAGCACGGCCGGGGTGCTGCCCTGCCCTCGTGCAGGCGCAGGTACGTCCACGAAACCGGGAACCACAATGGGGTGATCGGTCGCGACCGGCGGTCGGCCATCACGAAGGCGGCGTCCCGCCGCCCCAGCACTTCACACAGCGCCGGCACGAACCAGCTTCGATGCCGCGGCTCGACCGCCACCCGCACCGACGGCCCGAACGCCTCGAGCGTCCGCTCCAGTCGATCGAGGTCGATCTCGAGGGTCGGCGGGAGCTGCAACAGGATCGGCCCGAGTCGGTCGCCCAGGAGCGACGCCCGCTCCATGAGGAATTCGACCGACGACCGCGGATCCGCCAGCCGCTTGATGTGCGTCAGGTATCGACTCGCCTTGACCGCGAACACGAACCCGTCGGGCACCGCGTCGCGCCAGCCGCGGAACGCCGACGCCGCCGGCATCCGGTAGAAGGTGACGTTCAGCTCGACCGTCTCGAAGTGCTCGGCGAAGTACGCCAGTCGATCGCCGCCCTTGATGAAGCGCGGATAGAACGGTCCGCGCCAGTCCTTGTAGTCGAAGCCGGACGTCCCGACGAGGATGGCCATGACGCGAGCGTGCGACCGGGGGCGCGGCACGCGCGCGCGCGCCACAGCGCTTCTCCTTGCAGCCGCGAACAGACGAACGCCCCCGCCACTCGCGGCAACCCGCCCTACGGCACCTCGGCAGGCTCGAGCAAGCCGAGCCTGGTCGCGGCGGCCGCCGCCTCGTACCGACTCAGCGCGCCGAGCTTGTCCATCGCATGCGTGACGTGGACGGACGCAGTCTTCTCGCTGATGAACAGTCGATCGCCGATCTCGCGGTTGGTATGGCCCGCCGCAACGAGGGCGAGGACCTCGAGCTCGCGGGCGGTAAGGGTGGTCGGTGGGCGACTGCGGTCCTCACCGGCGATCCCGGGATCCGCGTCCAGACGGATCCGCGCGCGCGAGGCCAGCGCTTCGATCGCCACCCGGAGGGGCACGGCTTCCAATGCGCTCGCGACCTCGTGCGCCTGCCGTAGAGGGATGGCGGCATCCGCCGCGTCTCCTCCGCTCCCCAGGATCGCCTCCGCGTAGCGGTATCGCGCGTACGCGAGTTCCCACGGCTTTTCGAGCCTGGTCCGGGCGTCCACGGACGCCGCCCATCGGGAAGGATCCGACGTGCCCTCCAGGCGACTCTCCTCCGCGTCCGCGCTGAGAAGCTCGGCGCGGACCATGGGACCGCCCCCGTCGGCCGCGATCGCGTTGCCGGCGCTCGTTCGCAACAGCTGCGCGAATCGCCGTCCGAACGACACCGCCTCGTCCGCTTCGGCGGTCCTTCGTCGACTGCGGGCCGCTTCCGCGCGATCGGCCTCGCCTGCGAGAGCCTTGACCAGCAACCACCAGAGGGTCGCGTCTCTGTCCGCCTCGGGCGAGGCAGCGACCGCCGACTCCACCAGTTCACGGCCCTCCGCGTACCGACCGGTCGCGTAGGCAAAGAGGATGGCGTCCTCGAGTTGCCACACACGATGCGGACCGACCGCCGAGATCACGGATGCCTGGGCGATCTCTCGCTCCGCCTCCGCGACGCGACCCATCAGCGTGTACATCCGCGCGAGCGACGAGTGGGAATAGACCATCTCGAACGAGGTGGTCATCCGCGCCATGATCTGGTCTGCGGTCGCCGATGCCTCGGACCATCGACCGAGCTCGATGAGGTTCTCGAGGATCCCGTCGAGGAGGACGAGGCCTAGTCGTCCATCGGTGCCCTCGCGGCGCGCGATGTCGAGAGCGAGCCGGTTGAGGGCAAGGCTTTCTTGGAAGTCGCCGTGCATGAAGCGTGCCCATGACCGCCATCGGATGGCGCGCGCTCGCCCAAGGGGATAGCTCACGTCCTCGAAGATCTCCCCTGCCTCGGCAAGGACGACCTGGGCGTTGTTGGTCTCACCCAGATGCGTGTGGACCTGCCCCAGCACGTATAGGGCCTGAGCCAGTTCGCGCCGCGCGCCGCGCTCTCGCGCGATCTCGATCGCGTGCGTCGCCGACTCGCGCGCCTTTGAGTAGTGACCCTGATGCCAACGGAGGAGCGCCTCCGCCGCGAACGCCTGGGCGCTTCTCGCTGACCGCTCACCAGCGACGATGGCCAAACCTTCCCG
>DATHTG010000024.1:0-4252 GCA_035463515.1 Candidatus Limnocylindrales bacterium | reverse complement strand
AGGCGGTTGGCACGGTGCATGCCCAGCACGTCCCCGCGCTCGCGGTGCGATGCCGGACGGACGTGCCGTGCTGCTGCGTCATCCACGCGCTGAGTCTATGGGGCGACGGTAGTTGACACAGCAACTACATGTCCGTACGCTGGGGATAGCAGAAGGAGCTCACAGAAGACATGCCCGCTATCGCCCCCGACGACATCGCCATCCTGCCGCGTATCCCGGTACCCGACCCGACGATCGCCCGCGTGCGCGGCGTCCGCGGTGTCACGACGGCGCCACAAGGCTTCGAGGGGGAAGGATTTCCGGTCCGACGAGCCTTCGCCGGCGTCGCCCTGGAAGAGCTCGACCCCTTCATCCATCTCGACCAGATGGGCGAGGTCGAATACGCGCCCGGTGAAGCGAAGGGCACGCCCTGGCATCCGCACCGCGGCTTCGAGACCGTCACGTACATGATCGACGGCATCTTCGAGCACAGCGACTCGAACGGCGGTGGCGGCGTCATCACCAATGGCGACACGCAATGGATGACGGCTGGGTCAGGGATCCTCCACATCGAGAAACCGCCCGAGCACCTCGTTCGAAGCGGCGGCCTGTTCCATGGCTTCCAGCTTTGGGTCAACCTGCCCGCGGAGCAGAAATGGGCCGCGCCGCGCTACCAGGACATCCGTGCGAGCGAGGTGTCACTGCTCTCCTCGCCCGACGGTGGCGCCGTGATCCGCGTGATCGCCGGTGATGTCGCCGGTCATCCTGGTCCTGGCTCGACGTACAGTCCGATGACCCTCGTCCACGCGACGCTCAGCCCTGGCGCGACGCTTTCGCTGCCGTGGCGACCCGACTACAACGCGCTCGTCTATGTCATGAACGGCGACGGCACGGTCGGGACCGAGCGGCGACCGGTCGGCATGGGCCAGCTTGTCGTGCTTGACCACGGCGACGCGGTCACGGTCTCGGCCGCGAACAAGCAGGAGAGTCGCAGTCCGACGATGGACGTCCTCATCCTCGGTGGGCGGCCGATACGCGAACCGGTCGCCTGGATGGGCCCATTCGTCATGAACACGCGCCAGGAGGTCCTCCAGGCGGTCGCCGATTACCAGGCTGGCCGGCTCGGCAGCATCCCGGCCGTGCACAGCGCGCCGACCCACCTCGTCGAGACGAGTCGACCTCCTCAGGACTGAGAACGCCGCCGGGCCGCGGGACGCCTGACGCTCGGCTACAGTTCGCCGGTGCCCCGTCGAATGACCCCTAGCCCGGCGTGCCCGGCGCCCGGCATCGCCCGGATCCCATGACCTCACGCGTCGTGCCGATCTCCGTCGTCGTGGGGATGTTCATCGCCTCGCTGGCAATGCGGCCGCAGATCCTGGCCATCGGGCCGCTGCTGCCACTGATCCGGACCGACCTCGGGCTGCCCGCCGGGATCGCGGGTCTGCTCACGACGATCCCCGTCCTGTGCATGGGATTGTTCGCACCCGTCGGGCCACGGCTCGCCGCGCGATTCGGCGCGACCATGGCGTTCGCGCTATGCCTTTCCGCGGTCATCACGTTCGGCGTCGTCCGGGCGATCGCCCCGAGCGTCCCGCTGCTGATGCTCGCCACGTTCGGGATCGGCATCGGGATCGGGTCGGCTGGTGCGATCCCGTCGATGATCGTCGCGCAACGGATGCCGACGCGGCCCGCGCTGGGGACGGGTGCCTACGCCGGTGGGATCGTCGCGGGGTCGACGCTCGCGTCCGGGTTCGCGGTGCCCCTCGCCGGCGAAGCGGACTGGCGGTGGGCGCTTCTCGTGATCTCGCTCGTGTCCATCGTGTGTGTCATCGCGTGGCTCGTCTTGGTCGGCACCGACCGGCGGGACCGCGTCGCCGGTGCCGTCGCGCGACGGCTGCCGTGGCGCGACCCGACGGGCTGGCTCCTCGTCGTCGTCTTCGGTCTGCAATCGGTGCTGTTCTACGGCGTCGTCTCGTGGCTGCCGAATGCGTTCGTCGAGCGAGGCTGGGACGAGACCTCGGCGGGGGCGCTGGTCGCCGTCTTCAACGGCGTCGGACTGATCACGACGATCGGCCTGCCGATCGTGGCGGACCGGCTGGGATCGCGGCGGAGCCAGCTGCTCGTGTCATCGGTGATCGCGGTCATCGGGTTCGTCGCTGTGATCGCGGCGCCGGATCTGGCATTCCTTTGGGTGGCGATCCTCGGGCTCGCGCTTGGGGCGGTCTTCCCGCTCGTGCTGACGTTGCCACTCGACGTGACCAACGACCCATCACGGGTCGGCTCGGTCGCCGCTCTCATGCTCCTCGGCGGATACGTCCTCTCGTCCACGGGCCCGGTGATCCTCGGCGCTGCACGCGATGTCACCGGCGACTTCACGGTGAGCCTTTGGCTGCTCGTCGTATTCGGGGTGGTCCTCGTCGCGTCATGCCTGACGCTCTCACCGGACCGACTCCGCCGCGGGATCCATCGAGAGGCCGTCGCGTGAATCGAACCCGGATCGCAACCATTCGCACATCGTGAGGACCGGGATCCACGGTTGCGCCGGATCGTCTCGTCATGGAGAATGCCCGGAGCGATGAACCAGCACACGGCGCACCGCCATCACATGTGTCATCCGGCTGCCGAGCAGGGCAGGTGGTGTCGCTAGGCGTGCGTCTCTCCGAGTAGGCCGCACGCCGGCCCGAAACCCCGAACCCCTGCCGAGGCGGCAGGGGTCTTTTCGTATCTGGCCCCATCCCGAACCGACCGAGGAGACTTCCGTGACAACGACCACCAGGACCATCGATACCACCGAGCTGCAGGATCGCCTCGACGATCCGTCGCTTGCCCTGCTCGACGTGCGACCGCTTGCTGCCTACAACGGTTGGCGCCTCCGCGGTGAGGCGCGAGGCGGGCACATCCCCGGCGCGGCGGCGCTGCCGGCCGAATGGTTCGCGTCGGTCGACGAGCCCGAGATCGCCAGGCTCCTCGCCGGAAAGGGCATCGCCCCGGACCGCGACGTCGTCGTCTACGGCAACGACGCCGCGGACGCCACCGCGGTGGCCGACGCCCTGGAGCGATTCGGCATCCCACGGGCGCGCGTCTACGACGCCGGCTTCGGCACGTGGGCCGCGGACCAGTCGCGGCCGGTCGACAAACTTCCGAGATACGAGAAGCTCGTGACCATCGACTGGCTCCGGCAGGTCCTTGCCGGCGAGTCGCCGGAGGCGGCGCCGACCACGGACTTCCTCCTCTTCCACGTCAACTTCGGTGTCCCTGACGAGTACGCCGAGGCCCACATCCCCGGTGCCCTCTACCTCGATACGAACACGCTCGAGGATCCGGCCGATTGGAACCGACGGTCGCCCGAGGAGCTGGACCGCGCGATCCGCGCGCTCGGCATCACGAAGGACACGACGGTCGTCGTCTATGGGCGGGATACGGAAGGCGACGCGAACGAGAAATGGCCGGGTCGCCGCGCCGGTCAGATCGCCGCCACCCGCGCGCTGATGATCCTGACCTATGCCGGCGTCGAGGACGTCCGATTGCTCGATGGTGGATATGACTGGTGGGTCCGTGCGGGCAACCCGGTCGAGACCGTCATCCGTGAGCCATCACCTGTCGCGGAGTTCGGCGCGGTCATCCCGGTCCGCCCCGAGGTGATCGTCGACATCGAGGACGCCAAGCGGATCATCGCCGACCCCGACGACGCAGCCCTCGTGAGCGTGCGGACCTGGCGCGAGCACATCGGTGCGGTCAGCGGCTACAACTACATCGGCCCTGCGGGAAGGATCAAGGGCGACGTCTGGGGCAACTGCGGCAGCGACGCGTACCACATGCAGCACTACCGCAACGTCGACAACACGATGCGCGCCTACCCGGAGATCACCGCCAATTGGGCGGCTGCCGGGATCACGCGGGACAAGTGGGTCGCGTACTACTGCGGGACCGGCTGGCGGGCCAGCGAGACCTGGTTCTACGCGTATCTCCAGGACTGGCCGAGGATCGCCGTGTACGACGGCGGCTGGTTCGAGTGGAGCCAGGACCCGGTTGCCAATCCGATCGCGGTCGGGCTGCCACGGGACGAGTTCGCCGCCTGACCTGGGCCTCCCCGGGCGGTCGTCCGCGGTCGCCCGGGACGGCCGGTTCGCACGACGGCCGGATGCTATCGTCCGGCCCATGACAGCTGACATCCGCCCGGTTCGCTCGGACGAGCTGCCGCCCTATATCGACGCGCTCAGCACCGGGTTCCTCGAGCGCCCCGACGTCGCCAAGGTCGCTGCCGGTGTCGCCG
>DATHTG010000023.1:0-2789 GCA_035463515.1 Candidatus Limnocylindrales bacterium | reverse complement strand
GGGTCGATCGCGGGCGACGACACGCACTTCGTGGCGCTGCCGGATCGCGGGTCGCTGCAGCGGGTCAAGCGCCGGCTGTACCGCCTCGCAGAGGGCCAGGGATAGCCGGCGCGACGGCGCACCGACCCCTTTTGACACCCTCCGGGGACGCGACTACCATTCGCGTCCGGCTGGGACCTTCAGGCGCGCGGCGACCCCGCGATCGAGCCTGAAGTCCTTTTTGTTATCAGCTGACCGACACCGGTCGTGCACGTGAGCGCGACCTCGCCTTAGCGGGGACCGATCGTGAACAACAAGCCCACCTACCTCTCCAAGGAGGGCCTCCAGAAGCTCCGCGCGGAGCTCCAGGAGATGACCAACGTCCGGCGTCCCGAGATCGCCGACCGCATCCACGACGCCAAGGAACACGGCGATCTGACCGAGAACGCCGAGTATGAGGATGCCAAGAACGAGCAGGCCTTCGTCGAAGGCCGGATCCAGACGCTCGAGGCGCTCATCAAGAACGCTGTGCTGATCGACGAAAACCACTCGACCGATCACGTCCAGATCGGCTCCACGGTCAGCGTCGAAAGCGAGGACGGCAAGGAGACCTTCACGATCGTGGGCTCGGCCGAGGCCAAGCCCGCCGATGGCAAGATCTCGAACGAGAGCCCGGTCGGCCGGTCGCTGCTCGGCCGCAAGAAGGGCGAGAAGGTCGTCGTGAAGGTGCCCGCGGGCGACTTCACCTACAAGATCACCAGCATCAGCTAAAAGCGAGGCGCCGTGGACTGGGCGGACGAGCTGGCGCAGCGGGTCCGTGAGGGCGGCCCGCAGGTCGTCAACGACTCGAAGACGCCATCAGGCACCGTCCATGTGGGCAGCCTGCGCGGTCCGGTCATCCTCGACGCGATCACCCGCGCGCTCCGCGCCAACGATGTCGAGGCGACGCTGCTCTACGGGATCGACGACCTTGATCCGATGGATGCGCAGGCGCTGCTGACTCCCGACGCCGTCGAGAAGGAGATGGGCCGACCTCTGGCCCACGTTCCGGACCAGGCCGACGACATCCACGCGTCGTATGCCCGTCATCACGCCCAGGCCTTCATCGATACCTTCGCCGGACTGGGCATCCATCCCGACCGGTATTACTGGATGAGTGACCACTACGCGGCTGGCGACCTGGACCGGTTCATCCGGGTCGCGCTCGACCGGGCTGCCCTGGTCCGCGACATCTACAAGCGGGTCGCCAACGTCCGGCACCCCGACACCTGGCACCCGATCAGCGTCATCTGCCCGAACTGCGGCAAGGTCGGGACGACGATCGTCACCGACTGGGACGGTGACCGCGTCTTCTACGAGTGCCGGCCGACGCTCGTGGCGTGGGCTCGAGGGTGCGGCGAGAGCGGCTGGGTCTCGCCGTTCGGCGGCACCGCCAAGCTGCCGTGGAACCTCGAGTGGGCCGCGCAGTGGTCATTGTTCGGCGTGACGATCGAGCCGAACGGCAAGGACCTGGCTACGGCCGGTGGCTCCCGAGACCGCTCGGACGCGATCGCCCGAGAGGTCTTCGAGCGCGAGCCGCCGATCAACTTCCCCTACGAGTTCCTCAACGTCGGGGGTCGCAAGATGTCGACCTCGAAGGGGCGGGGAGCGGCTGCCCATACGATCGTCGAGGTCGTGCCACCGGAGCAGCTTCGGTTCCTGTTCCTGCGTCCGCGTCCGAACCAGGCGATCGACTTCGACCCCGAGGGCACCGACGCGATCCCGCGCCTCTTCGATGAGTTCGACAGGTTCGCGGCGGCAACGGCCGGACGTGCTGTCCGCGGCGAGCTGCCGCCTGGCTACAAGGAGACGTTCCGCTACTCGCTCATGGACCCGGATGCCGACGTCGAGGTCGAGGCGGCCGCGTATCGCGCGCCGTTCGCGCACCTGGCGATGCTCATCCAGATCCCTGGGGTCGATGTCGTCGAACGTGTCGAGACCGAGAAGGGGAGCGCCCTGACGGATCGCGAGCGGGCATTGCTCGACCAGCGAGCCGGAGCGGCGCGCGGCTGGCTCGATACCTACGCTCCGGAGTCGGCCGTCCTGAGCATCCAGCGCGAGGCACTCCCGCCCTCGGTCGCCGAGCTCGACGCCGGCCAGCAACGGTTCCTCGCCAAGCTGGCGGAGCGGGCGTCACGCGAGCAGCCCGTCAGTGGCGATGGGTGGCAGACGCTGATCTTCACGGTCGCCGCGGAAGAGGGCGTCCCGGGTCGCCGCGCCTTCGAGGCGATCTATCGCGCATTCCTCGATCGGCCGAACGGGCCGCGAGCCGGCTGGTTGCTGGCGAGCCTCGACCCGGCGTTCGTCGTCGCCCGAGCACGCGAGGCCGGCGGACTCACCGGCGCGATCGCATGAGTGTCGGCCTGCAGCGGCTCCGTGATGAGCCCGACGTCATCCGGAAGGGCGCGATCGACAAGGGCGAGGATCCCGCAGTCGTCGACCGCGCGCTCGAGCTTGACGCGCGGAGGCGCCAGTTGCTCGGCGAGAGCGAGGCGCTCAAGGCCGAACGGAATGCTGCTTCGAAACGGATCGGCGAGGCGATCAAAGGCGGGGCCGCACCGGACAGTCCGGAGGTCGCAGCGCTCAAAGCGGCATCGGTCGCTGCCGGCGAGCGGATCGCGTCGATGGATGCCGAGCTCGCCGAGGTCGAGGCGGCCGTCGAGGACCTGCTGCTGCGGATCCCGAACCCAGCAGACCCCGAGGTGCCGATCGGCGGTGAGGACGCCAACGTCACGGTCCGTACGTGGGGCGAGATGCTGGCCCGGGAGTCG
>DATHTG010000022.1:0-3043 GCA_035463515.1 Candidatus Limnocylindrales bacterium | reverse complement strand
CGTTCCCGGCGGCGCTGCTCGTCGGCTTCGCGTTCGCCTCCGTGGGGATGGCCGCGACCTCGTTCATGAAGTCCTGGCAGGACTTCGACCTCATCCAGCTCGTGGTCCTGCCCCTGTTCCTGTTCTCTGCGACCTTCTACCCGATCGAGACGTACCCGGAAGCCCTTCGGGTCATCGTCCAGCTGACGCCGCTCTACCAGGGGGTCGACCTGATCCGGTCGCTCGCGGTCGGCCACATCACGCCGATCCTGCTGTTCCACATCGGCTACCTGCTGGTGATCGGGTTCGCGGGGCTGTTCGTCGTCTCGCGCCGGCTCGACAGACTGCTGCTGACGTGACCGACCGGGCCGCGCTCGCGGCCCTCACCGCCGAGGTGGTCGTGTGCAGGCGGTGCCCACGGCTGGTCGCGTGGCGGGAGCAGGTCGCGCGTGACAAGGTGGCGCGGTTCCGGGACGACACGTATTGGGGTCGTCCGGTCCCCGGTTTCGGTGATCCGGACGCCCGCATCCTGCTTGTCGGTCTGGCGCCCGCGGCTCATGGCGGCAACCGCACAGGTCGCGTGTTCACCGGTGACGCGTCCGGCGACTTCCTGTTCGCCGCGCTCCACCGGGCCGGGCTGGCGGATCAGCCGACGTCGGTGAGTGCTGACGACGGCCTGACCCTGACCGGTGTCTACATCGCTGCAGCGGTCCGCTGCGCGCCACCCGCCAACAAGCCGCTTCCATCCGAGCGCGACAACTGCGCGCCGTATCTCGAACGAGAGCTGGCGCTGCTGCATCACGTCCGCGTCGTCGTGGGGCTCGGTGCGTACGGTTGGGACGCGGCGCTGCGCGCGCTCACCGCGAATGGCCACGCTCTTCCACGGAAGCCACGGTTCGCTCACGGCGCGGTGGTCGAGGTCGGTTCGTACCGGCTGATCGGCACGTACCACCCGAGCCAGCAGAACACCTTCACCGGCGTGCTGACGCCGACGATGCTCGACGACGTGCTGGCCGCGGCCAAAGCCGCGGTCCTTCCGTAGACTTTCGCGTCGATGGCCACCACCGAGCGCGACCTGTACGAGGTCCTCGGCGTCGCACGCGGAGCGAGCGACGCCGAGATCAAGCGCGCCTTCCGCAAGCTCGCGCAGCAATGGCACCCCGACGTCAACAAGGATCCGGAGGCGCCGGCGCGCTTCAAGGAGGCCAGCGAGGCCTACCAGATCCTGTCCGACCCCGACCGTCGGCAGCGCTACGACATGTTCGGCCGAGCCGGCGTCGACGGTGGTCCGGCGGGTGCCGGCTTCGAGGGCTTCGGTGGGTTCAGCGACATCTTCGACGCGTTCTTCGGCGGGGCGGCGACGGGCTCGACGCGGCGGGGCCGGCCGATGCCCGGCTCCGACCTTCGGTACGACTTGCGGATCACGTTCGAGGAAGCGGTCAAGGGCACCGAGAAGGAGATCGAGTTCCGGTCGCTCGCTCGATGCGAGACGTGCTCCGGCTCCGGCGCGGCACCGGGCACGGAACCGACGACCTGTCCGCAATGCGAGGGGCGGGGCGAGGTCCGTACCGTGCGCCAGACGATGCTCGGCCAGATGGTCAACGTCAGCGCCTGCCCGCGCTGCCGAGGCGAGGGCAAGATCGTCGAGGACCCGTGCCCGACCTGCAAGGGCGATGGTCGAGTCGAGCAGAAGCGGACCCTTCGCGTGACGATCCCCGCCGGCATCGACGAGGGACATCAGATCCGGCTCACGAACGAGGGCGAGGTCGGCCCGCGCGGTGGGCCGCCCGGCTCGTTGTACGTGGCGGTCCACGTCGCGCCCCATCCGTCGCTGCGTCGGGAGGGCACGGAGCTCTACTACGAAGCACGCATCTCGATCGCACAGGCCGCGCTCGGGACGACCCTGACCGTTCCGACCGTCGATGGGGAAGAGGAGGTCGAGATCAAGCCGGGCACCCAGCCGGACACGGCGATCCGGCTGCGCGGGAAGGGCGTGCCGCACCTGCGCCGGTCGGGGTCCCGTGGCGATCTGCACGTCCTCGTCGACGTCGAGGTACCACGCAAGTTGAGCAAGAAGCAGCGCGAGCTGCTCGAGCAGTTCGCCAAGGAGTCGGGGGACACGGTCGCAGGGCCGGGAGGCGGGATCCTGGACAAGCTCGGGCTCGGGTGAGCCAGTCGACGACCGCGGGATCGTGGCTCGAGCTCGCGGTCGAGGCGGATCCCGAGGCGGTCGAGGCGGTCAGCGAGATCATCGGTCGCGTCGCGACCGGCGGCACGACCGTCGAACCGGCCTTCGTCCTCGTCGACGACGGTCTTGGCGCGCGGGTCGATCCCACGCGCCCGGCCGTCGTCCGCGGCTACATCGAGGCGGGCACGGTCGCGGAACAAGCGGCAGCGGAGGTCGGGGAGGCGCTCGGACACCTGCAGGCATTCGGCCTTCGGCCGATCGGCGAGCTCCGGACGCGCCTCGTCCATGACGCCGACTGGGCTGAGGCATGGAAGGCGTACTTCCCGGTCATGCGGATCGGTCGCCGGCTCGTCATCCGACCGACCTGGCGCGAGCACACAGCCGCCGTCGACGACGTCGTCCTCGCGCTCGACCCGGGCATGGCGTTCGGCACGGGCCTCCACCCGACCACGCGGCTCTGCCTCATGGCCCTCGAACAGCTCGCCGACGACGGACGCCTTGACGATGCGCGGATCCTCGACGTGGGATGCGGCTCGGGGATCCTCGCGATCGCCGCGCTGCTGCTCGGTGCGGCCGAGGCGCTCGGCGTGGACACCGACCCGATCGCGGTCGAGGCGACCACCGAGAACGCGGCCCGTAACGATCTCGCTGGGCGTTTGCGCGCTCGAGACGGCAGCCTCCCGACCGGCGCGCGGCCGTTCGACGTCGTCGTCGCCAACCTCATCGCTGGTGTGCTGACTCCTCTGGCGCCGCTCCTTCGCGACGAGGTCGGAGCGACCGGGACGCTGGTCGCGTCGGGGATCTTCTCGGACCGAGAGGCGGACGTCGTCGACGCCTTCGAGGCCGTCGGCCTCGCTGTCGAGGACCGGACGACCG
>DATHTG010000021.1:0-1854 GCA_035463515.1 Candidatus Limnocylindrales bacterium | reverse complement strand
GATCCTGAGCGGGGACTACCAGCCCGATTCGGGCAGCCTGACCATCGACGGACAGGAGCTGCGCTTCGCCAGTCCGGCCGCTGCCCGTGAGGCCGGCATCCGCGTCATCTACCAGGAGCCGGAGATCATCCCGGGCGTCGATGTCGCCGAGAACATCTACGCCGGCGAGCTGCCGTCACGCGGCCCGTTCATCGACCGGGCGAAGCTCGACGAGCTGGTCGCCGCCGACCTGCGCCGCTACGGCTTCGAGGGCGTCCTCCCGACCAATCTCATGGGCGACATGCTGTCGTCCGCCCAGCGCCAGCTGGTCGAGATCATGCGCGCCCTCAAGTCGGGCGTTCGCGTGCTCGCCCTCGACGAGCCGACGTCGTCGCTGACCGACGAGGAGGTCGAGCGCCTGTTCGCCCTCGTCCGGCGGCTCCGCTCCGAGGGCGTCGCGATCATCTACGTGAGCCACCGGATCAACGAGATCCTGCGCCTCGCCGACCGGGTCGCGGTCATGCGCGACGGCAAGCTCGTCGCGGTCCGCGACGCGAAGGAGCTGACCCAGGGCGAGATCGTCCGGCTGATGGTCGGGCGCGAGCTGACCGACGTCTTCCGCCGCCGGCCGGCGGTCCAGGACCGGGTCGTGCTGCGCGCCGAGGGGATCCGCAGCGACTGGCACAAGGGCATCGACTTCGAGATCCGCGCCGGTGAGGTCGTCGGCTTCGCCGGGCTCGTCGGGGCGGGCCGGACCGAGCTCGCCAAGGTCGTCTTCGGGGAGCTGCCGCGGACGGCCGGCACGATCAGCGTCGACGGCCGGACCGTGTCGATCACGAGCCCCACGTCGGCGATCCGGGCCGGCATCGGGCTGGCGCCCGAGGATCGCAAGCGCGAGGGGCTCGTGCTGATCCGCTCGGTCATCGAGAACGCGTCGCTGGCCATCCTCCATCGGCTGACCCGCTTCGGCTTCGTCCAGCGCCGGCTCGAGCGGCGGATCGCCTCCGAGTACGTCAACCGCCTCGCGGTGAAGACACCGTCGCTCGACCAGGAGGTCGGCAAGCTGTCGGGCGGCAACCAGCAGAAGGTCGTGCTGGCGCGCTGGCTGGCGGCCAAGCCGAAGGTGCTCATCCTCGACGAGCCGACGCGCGGCATCGACGTCGGGGCCAAGGCCGAGATCTACCGGCTCGTCGACGAGCTGGCGAACGAGGGCCTCGGGATCATGTTCATCTCGTCCGAGCTGCCCGAGATCCTCGGGCTGTCGGACCGCATCTACGTCATGCAGAACGGGCGGATCACGGGCGAGCTCGCCGGTGGCGACAGCGTCACGGAGGAGCAGGTGCTCGCGCTCGCGATGGTCGATCACCTCGCCATGTCCGCCGAGCAGGCGGCCGCGGTGATGGAAGCAGAGGGACAGCTGTGAGCGTCGCAGACACCACCGCCGCACGACCGGGCCGCCGGGGCCGCGGTCTCGGTCGTCGACTGATCGCCGCGATCGGCGTGGACAACCTGTCGCTGGTCATCGCGCTCGTCCTGCTCGTCGTGTTCATCGGCAACGTGAGCCCGATGCTCGGGATCAGCGGCGGGCAGTTCTTCTGGTCGTGGCAGAACCTGATGAACAGCCTCGCCCAGAGCATCGTGATCGTGGGGCTGCTCGCGATCGGCGAGACCGTGGTCATCGTGGCCGGCGCGCTCGACATCTCGGTCGGGTCGATCGCCAGCGTCGCCTCGGTCTTCTCGGCGATCATCGTGACCCAGGGCGTGCTCGGCACGTACGGCGCGGGCTCGGTCCACGTCGCGATCCTCGCCGGCATCGCCGCCGGCGCCTTCTGCGGGATCATCAACGGCCTGATCGTCACGATCCTCAAGGTCAAC
>DATHTG010000020.1:0-11496 GCA_035463515.1 Candidatus Limnocylindrales bacterium | reverse complement strand
TACGCCGCGACGTCGTGCTTGAACTCGGTCAGCAGCACCGTGAACTCCGGCTCGAACCAGTCGTTCGGGTCGGGGCATTCGGCGGGAGCGATGTCGATGATCGTGGCGCCGGCGTCGTGCATCACGTCGAGGGCCTGCTCGGTCACCAAGTTCAGCTCCGGGACGGCGAAGTACTCCTCCTGGAAGTTCAGTCGGTCGACCCCGATCCGCGCGCCCTTCAACGAGCCGCGCTTGAGGAAGCGGCGGTAGTCCTTGGGGACCTTGTGGCCCTTCACGGGCCCGAATGGCGACTTCAGCGTGTTGAGCAGGATCGCGGCGTCCGTGACCGTCCGGGTGATCGGGCCCGCCGTGTCCTGGGAATGGGCGATCGGGATGATCCCCCGCTGGGCGACCAGCCCGAGCGTCGGCTTGAGCCCGACCACGGCGTTGTTACCGGCGGGGCACAGGATCGAGCCATCGGTCTCGGTCCCGACGGTCAGCGCGGCGAGATTGGCAGCCGCCGCGACGGCGGACCCGGAGCTCGAACCGCACGGGTCCCAGTCGAGCACATACGGGTCGCGGGTGAACCCGCCGCGAGCGCTCCAGCCGTTCGGGAAGCCCGGCGGGATGAATCCCCGGAAGTTCGCCCACTCCGAGAGATTCGCCTTGCCCAGGATGACCGCGCCGGCCCGGCGCATCCGGGTGACGATCGTGGCATCGCGGCGGACGTCACTGCCCTCGAGCGCGAGCGACCCGGCCGTCGTCTCCATCCGGTCGTTGGTCGCGACGTTGTCCTTGATGAGGATGGGGATGCCGTGGAGCGGACCTCGCACGTGTCCGTGTCGGCGCTCGCGATCACGGCGGGCGGCGATCTTCAGGGCGTCCGGATTCGTCTCGATGACGGCGCCCAGGACCGGGTTGAGGTCACGGATCCGGCGGAGATACGCCTTGGTCAGCCCGACGCTCGAGATCTCGCCGCGGCGCATCATCCGCTGGAGTTGCGGGACCGTGGCCTCGAACCACTCCTCGTCCTCGTCGCGTCGACGCGCCCGTTCGATGGCATCTGCCGGACTGCCGCCGGCGAGGACGCTCGACGCGCCCCCTGCTACCAGCAACGCCGCGCCGCCTGCCGCGGTCGCACCAAGGAAGCGTCGACGGCTCAGCCGCCGATCGAGCACGCTCTCCATCCGTGGGCCCTCCCCATCCCCGCACTGGGGGTCGCGCGCGGGGTGCGTCCACGCACCGTAGCGACCCGGTGTCATCCGGATGTCGCGGCGGACTCAAGGACGCTCGGATTCGCATCCGGGGACTGTTTCCGATAGCATCAGAAAAACCCCGGAGGAACCCTGACCCATGTCGAAGTATGTCTTCGTGACTGGCGGAGTCGCGAGCAGTCTCGGCAAAGGAATCACCGCGGCCAGCATCGGCCGGATCCTCAAGGCCCGAGGCCTGCGGGTGAGCATCCTCAAGCTCGATCCGTACATCAACGTCGACCCGGGGACGATGTCGCCGTACCAGCACGGCGAGGTGTTCGTCACCGACGACGGCGCCGAGACCGACCTCGACCTCGGTCACTACGAACGCTTCATCGACGCCAATCTGAGCCAGCTCAGCAACGTGACGACCGGCCGCATCTATCAGGCGGTCATCGCCAAGGAGCGGCGCGGCGACTACCTCGGCGGCACCGTCCAGGTGATCCCGCACATCACGAACGAGATCAAGGAGCGCATCGGCCGCGTGGCTCGCGATGGCGACCCCGACGTGGTCATCGTCTAGGTGGGTGGGACCGTCGGCGACATCGAATCCCTGCCCTTCCTCGAGGCGATCCGGCAGATGCGCAAGGACGTCGGACGGGCCAACGTCCTATACGTCCACGTGACCCTGCTGCCCGAGTTGGCCGCCACCGGCGAGCTCAAGACCAAGCCGACCCAGCACTCGGTCAAGGAGTTGCGTGGCATCGGCATCCAGCCCGACATCATCGTCCTCCGCTCCGACCGAGCCGTCAGCGACGAGATCCGCGAGAAGATCGCGCTCTTCACGGACGTGGCCACCGAGGCCGTCATCCCGGCCGAGACCGCCGATTCGATCTACGAAGTCCCGCTGATGTTCGAGGAGGCGGGACTCGGCCGCCTGATCGTGCGCGACCTGGCCCTCGGTGACCCCGAGGCGAAGCCCGACCTCGACGGGTGGCGCGCACTCGTCGAGCGGATCAAGGCACCCAAGCCGACGCTCGAGATCGGCCTCGTCGGGAAGTACATCGAGCTGCCCGACGCCTACCTGTCGGTCACCGAGGCGCTCAAGCATGCGGCCTGGGCGCACGGCGTCGATGCGAAGGTGCGCTGGGTCGACTCCGAGGCACTGACCAAGGAGAACCTGCACGACGCGCTCGACGGCGTGGCTGGCGTCCTCGTCCCGGGCGGGTTCGGCCATCGCGGCATCGAGGGCAAGGTGCTTGCCGCCCACTACGCGCGCGATCACAAGGTCCCGTATCTCGGCCTGTGCCTCGGGCTGCAGTGCGCGGTGATCGAGTTCGCGCGCGACGTGATCGGCAGCAACGACGCGAACTCGACCGAGTTCGACATGTTCACCGAGAACCCGGTCATCGACTTCATGCCCGACCAGCGCGACATGGAGGACAAGGGCGGCACGATGCGGCTCGGGCTGTACCCGGCCCGCCTGACGCCCGGCTCGAAGGCCGCCGCGGTCTACGGGCAGGAGGTCATCTACGAACGGCACCGCCACCGGTTCGAAGTGAACAACCGCTACCGGCAGACGCTCGAGGGTGCGGGGATGCTGTTGAGCGGCCAGTCACCGGACGGCCGCCTCGTCGAGATCGTGGAGCTCAAGGACCACCCGTGGTTCGTCGCGAGCCAGTTCCACCCCGAATTCAAGTCGCGGCCGGAGCGCCCGCACCCGCTGTTCGATGGGTTCGTGGCAGCGTCGATCGCCGTCGCCGACGGCCGTGAGCCGGTCCTCGAGGCGCGGCCCGAGGAGAGGCCGATCCCAGTGATGGAGGCTGGCGCCCGCGCGAGCGTCTGATCGCGGTCACGCGACCGCGCACGGGACCTCGATGGCATCGACCGGCGACGAGTCACCGGGCACCCGATCGATGACCGGGGAGCGGCTACCAACGAGATCCGCGGCCCGAGCTCGATCGCGACCTGCAGGTTGCCTCCCCTGGTGTGCTCCCTCGCACGGAGCTGGCACTGCTCGTCGAAGACCGCGATCTCGTGTCCGCTCGCAGGGACTTGCCGCCGACGCCAGACTTGAGCGATGGCCCTGACCAAGTTCCGGGGACGCGAGTGCGGCGACCTGCTCCCGTTCGAGGAGGTCCGGCGACGACTCGGCCTGATGACGCGCCTGCCTGCCGGCCGTCGAGAGGTCGCGGTCGATGACATCATCGGATCGGTCGGGCGTGTGGTCGACTTCGACGGATGCTTCCGCCCCCGCAGCGCGGTGCTGCGACGCGCGATCGCCGAGCGCGCGGCGAACCCGAATCTCATCGACCTGCCGATCTCGCTCATCCAGGTCGATCACGCCTACTTCGTCGAGGACGGGCACAAGCGCCTCTCGATGGCCATCGCGGCCGGGCGGCGGTTCATCGAAGCGGACGTCGACCGATTCCAGACTGACCTCCACCTCGCACCAGGGACCACGATGGCGTCGGTCCGTGCGACCGCGCAGGAGCGCCGTTTCCGGCGCGTGACGGGTCTGGACCGGGCCGTGCCGAGATGCCGATTCGCCCTTTCCGATGCCGACGGCTACCTCGAGCTCCAGGAATCGGTCAAGGCCCATACGCTCGACTACTCGCGCTCGATCGGCCGCTTGGTGTCCCCGGAGGAGGGCGCCCGCCACTGGTACGACACGGTGTTCGTGCCGATCCGCGAGATCCTCGCGGCGAACGACGCGCTCCGCCTGCTCGAGACGATGACCGATGCGGATCGATTCCTGCTGTTCCGCCGCGGGCTCGACGGGCCGATGGACCGCGACTGGCGCATCCCGGAGTGGGCTGTCCAGACCGGACTCGCGAACGTGCGTGGCCGCAACCGGCCGCGCGGCGTACGCAGCCGGTTGCCGACACTGGCGAGGCGGGCCGGCGATCGTCCTGCCGAGCTCCTCCCGCTGGAACCTGGCGACGCCTAGGCCGTCGCGCGTCGGATTCGCGGGTCCGTAATGCTCGCGGTGTGAGCGCGATGCCGCGCCTTCACGTTCGACACGCGTAGAATCGGGCTCCTTCGACCTAGGAGCCGCCATGAAGATCTTCCTCGACACCGCCGATATCGAAGAGATCCGCACCGTCGCACGGTGGGGGATCCTCGACGGCGTCACGACCAACCCGACGCTCTTCTCGAAGACGAGCGGCCGCACCTACGAGGACGTCCTCAAGGAGATCTGTACGATCACGAGCGGGCCGGTGTCCGCCGAGGTCGTCGCCGAGGACGTCGACGGGATGCTGACCGAAGGTCGCGAGTTCGCAAAGATCGCGCCGAACATCGTCGTCAAGGTCCCGATGAGCGAAGAGGGCCTGGAGGCGATGAACCGCTTTGCCGAAGAGGGAATCAAGACCAACTGCACGCTGATCTTCACCGCGAATCAGGGCCTGCTCGCCGCCAAGGCCGGTGCCAGTCTCCTCTCGCCGTTCGTCGGCCGCCTCGACGACATCAACCAGGACGGCATGATCGTCGTCCGCGAGCTCGCGGAGATCGTGGCGATCCATGAGCTCGACACCGAGGTCCTGGCCGCGTCCATCCGCAATCCGCTCCACATGACCCAGGCGGCACTCGCCGGCGCGCACGTAGCGACACTGCCGTTCAAGGTCCTCCAGCAGATGGTCCGCCACCCGCTGACCGACAAGGGCATCGTGCAGTTCCGCGCCGACTGGGACACCGCGCGCAAGGCCCTTGCCGAGAAGACCGGGAAGCAGCCGGACGACGTCAAGCCGACCGAGGCCCGCGTCTAGGACTCGTCGGCGCGGGAGGAGGGAGCGAGTGGCAGCGCAGGAGGAGGTCCTCGGCAGTTTCCTGGGGGACGAGACGTTCCCCGTCACCTGGGACTCCGAGACCGAGAAGGGCTTCTTCTGGGTCTACGACGACCTGCACATCCCCCATCCCGTCAGCCCGATGTTCTTCGACATCGGCGGGTGGTGGCTGAGCTGCGACCACATGTTCCGGCGGTTCGGCACGCCCTTCGCGGTCGACTGGCTCGCCAAGAACGTCAACGGCTACGTCTACACGACCGCCATCCCCGCGGATCCGGGTCTGCATATCGAAGGGACCGAGTATTCGTCGCGGTACCAAGCGCGCGTCCCCCGGGACGGAGCATTCGCCGAGAACATGGGGGCGTACCTCGACACGGTCCTGCCCGTCTACGGGGAGCACTTCGCCGACTGGTGGCACGACCGGCTCGTCCCCGAGATGCAGCGCAACTTCTCGTATCTCGAAGACCAGCTGGACCGCGCCGACCAGATGTCGCTCGCGGAGACCGCGACGCTTCTCGAGGACGCGATCGACATCCACGATCGCCACTGGAAGATCCATTGGATGCTCAACTTCGCCCAGCTGTCGGCGACGCTGAAGCTGCGAGCGGTCATGGACAAGACCCGCGGCTCGATCGACGAGGAGCTGCTCGGGCGGCTGCAGAACTCGGCGTCCGACCGGAACTGGGACTCGATCGAGGCGCTGTGGCGGATGAAGAACGAGGTGCGTGACGATCCCGCGCTCCGATCCGCGTTCGCATCTGAGGACACCGCGGAGATCGCAGCGACGCTCCGAGGGTCGGATCGCGGCCGACGGTTCATCGCGGAACGGATAGATCCCTACCAGCGCGAGTTCGGGTGGCACGCCGTGTGGAGCCACGAGTTCATCTTCCCGACCGTCCGCGAGGAGGTGGAACCTGTCCTCGAGCTCATCCGCGGCTATCTGACGAGCGACTACGACTTCCCGACGGCGATCGATGCGATGCGGAAGGACATCGAGGCGGCATCACGCGAGATCCTCGACGGGCTCGACGGCGACGCGCTCGAGGAGATGCGTGCCGCCAACGAGGTCAACCTTCGCATGGCGCCGCTGACGCCGGACCACCACTTCTACATCGACCAGGGTGCCAACGCGCATGTCCGGCTCGTCCTGCTTGCCGTCGGCGAGAAGCTGATCGAAGCCGGGCGGCTCGATCGGCCGGACGACGTGATGTTCCTCAAGTACAACGAGTTGCGGATGCTCATCGGCAACGCCGACGCGGTCGATGCGCGGCGACTCGTCGCCGAGCGACGTGCGGAACGCGACGCGGCGCGCACGGTCCACCCGCGCGATTGGGTCGGGACGGTGACACCGTCCCAGCTCGCCTTCCCGTACCTCGTGAACTGGGGCTATCCGGAACGGTTCCACCGGCAGCAGGGCGAGGACGAGCGGCGGATCGAGGGGATCGCCGGTTCGCCCGGCACGATCGAGGGGACGGCACGTGTCGTCATGACCGTCGACGAGTTCGACCAGGTCCGTGCCGGCGACATCCTCGTCTGCCAGATGACGAACCCGGCGTGGGTCGTGCTCTTCACGAAGATCGCGGCGCTGGTCACGGACACGGGCGGGACCACGTCGCACCCCGCTGTCCTGTCGCGGGAGTTCGGCATCCCGGCGGTCGTCGGGACGTCGGTCGCCACCAAGCGGATCCGAACCGGCGATCGGGTCCGGGTGGACGGTTCGACGGGCGTCGTCGAGGTCCTCGAGTCGGCTACCGTGGCAACGGCGACGCCCGAAGCGGCAGCGATCGGCTCATGACGGTCGACACGCTCCAGCTGTCGCAGGAGTTCATCGCGGGACCGGCACGCATCCGGTTCGACGTGCTTGGCTCCGAGCCGGTCGGCGACGTCCTCGCCGACAAGGACTTCCTCGTCTATCGATTGGCCGATGTCCGGATCGAGGCGTCGCCGACACTCGATCAGCCCGACATCGTCTGGCAGCGCGACGCCGAGAAGTCGATCGAGTACGACGGTCAGTGGATGACGTTCCGCGGCGATTGGGCATCCGGTCCGATCCAGAAGGTCGTCGTGACGATGCTCGCGCTACGCCTCGAGGAGCGCCGCCTCCACCCGTTCCACGCGTCGGCCGTCCGGTTCCGTGACAAGACCGTGCTGTTCCTCGGGGGTGAGTCGAACCACGGCAAATCGATGGGTCAGATCGAAGCCTGCCGTCGCGGCGCGCTTCTCGTCTCGACCGAGACGACCGTCATCGATGAGGACGGCCGGGTCATCGACGGCTCCAAGAAGCCGTTCCTCAAGAAGCGGAACGTGGGGACGGAACGCGCCGATAAGGCGGCGCCGGAGCGTGGCGTCGAGAAGTTCTTCGGTGAGATGCCGACCTGGGACGTGTACACCGACCCGGATCCGGTCGATGTCGTGATCGTCCCGGCCATCGACGGGAACTTCGACGCGTCGACCGTCGCCATGATCCCGTTCGAGCGTCAGTTCCAGACGCTCCACTCCCTGCAGAACTACTTCTTGCTCAATGAGCTGCTCGCGCCAGGACACGTCATGCCCATCGTCGACACGGAGGAGCGGCGAGCCGCCCGCGCCGCCTTCGTGGAGCGCTTCACCGACCGTCCCTACCACTTCATCCGCGCCGCGACCCCGCAGGTGTTGCTGGACGAGGTGGAGCGGGTCCTCTAGGAGCGAAGCGGCATGCGGGCGTTCGCCTACGAGCGGCCCGATCGGCTTGCCGACGCGCTGGGGTTCCTCGCGTCTGGGGACGGCTCGGCGCGCCCGCTCGCCGGTGGCACCGACCTGATCATCCGGCTGCGTGACGGCACGCTCCAACCCCGGACCGTGGTCGACGTGAAGGGCATCGCGGAGTTCTCGCGCGACATCCGTGTCGAGGACGGCTGGCTTCAGATCGGCGCGCGGACGACCATGACAGACCTCCTGCGAGACGAACGGATCCGGCGCGATTACACAGCGCTTGCCGAGGCCGCCGCGTATGTCGGGTCGGTCCAGATCCGGAACAGGGCGACGCTCGTCGGCAACATCTGCAACGCATCTCCGGCCGCGGACACCGCGCCAGCGCTGCTCGTCCACGGCGCGAGGGTGGTGGCCGTCGGGCAGGCTGGTCGGCGGACGATCCCGCTCGAGGACTTCTTCGTGAAGTCCGGCGTGACGACGCTCCAGCCGGGCGAGCTGGTCGAGGCCATCGAGATGCCGCTGGCGGTCGGTCGGCGCAGCTCGGTGCACGCCCGACGAACGCGACGACGCGGGCACGACCTCGCCTCGGTGACGCTGGCCGTCGCGATCGGGACGGACGGCATCACCCGGCTGTCGTATGGCAGCGTCGGGCCTCGGCCGGTCGTCGTGGACGATGAGTCCGGCCTCCTGTCCGACCCGTCCGCATCGGAGGCGTCGAGGCGCGAGCGTCTCGACGCCATGTTCGTCGATGCCGCGCCATCGCCGACATCGATGCGAGCGAGCCCGGAGTACCGCCTCGCGATGCTGCGCGTGATGGGTCTGCGCGCGGTGGCGGCTGCACATGAGCGGCTCGCCTCATGACGACCAGGATCGACCTGACGGTGAACGGCCGCGCTCGATCGGTCGACGTCGAGCCGCACCACACGCTCCTCGAGATGCTCCGCGACGACCTCGGGCTCACCGGCACGAAGGAGTGCTGTCTCGTCGGGGAGTGTGGTGCGTGCACGGTGATCGTCGACGGCCAGAGCGTCGACTCGTGCTTGGTGCTCGGCGTCGAGGCGGCCGGTGCCGCGGTGACGACCGTCGAGGGGCTCGCGGTCGGCGATCGGCTGGATCCGTTGCAGGAGGCGTTCCTCGAGACCGGCGCTGCGCAGTGCGGGTTCTGCATCCCGGGCCAGCTCATATCCGCGCGAGCACTCCTCGACGAGCTGCCGCACCCCACACGCACGGAGATCGAGGAAGGCTTGGCCGGCAACCTGTGCCGCTGCGCGGGGTACGAGCAGATCATGGAAGCGGTCGAGCTCGCGGCTTCCCGAGGGCGCGGTGCAGAGGCAGCGCCTCACCACGCTGTGTCCGGGGGCGTCGACGTGGCGTCGACGCCGGACGCGCGCGTCGCGCCGCAATGAGCGACGTCGTCGGCGGGGGGGCGCCACGTGTCGGCGGTCTGGACCGGGTCACCGGTCGGCAGGCGTACGTCGCCGACATCCCGGTCGAGGACGTCCTGCACGTGAAGCTCGTGACGCTTCCCGTGGCGCGTGCTCGGATCGGTCGCATCGACGACACCGCCGCCTGCGCCATCCCTGGCGTCCGGATCGTGATGTCGGCGAAGGACCTGCCCGACCCGATGCCCCGCTTCGGCCCGCAGCGTCGGGACCGGCCGGTGATCGCGATCGGCGAAACCAAGTACCACGGCGATCCGGTGGCCGCCGTCGCGGCGGAGACGAAGGACGCGGCAGAGGAGGGGGCGAGGCTCGTCAGGGTCGACTACGAGGAGCTGCCCGCGGCGCATACGCTCGCCACGGCGCTCGCCCACGACGCGGCGCTCGTCCAGGACCCGTCGCTCCGGCCGGACGACCCGCATGCCGGCACCAACGTGCTCCACGAGCACCGGCACAGCTGGGGAGACATCGACAGCGCCACGGCGGACGTCGTCGTCGAGGGCACGTACCAGTTCCCGATGGTCACGCAATTCGCGATCGAGCCGCACGCGTTCATGGCGGCGCCCGATGGCGACGGCATCGCGGTCTGGAGCGCGATCCAGCACCCGAACTGGCTCCAGCGCGTGATCGCCGAGTTGCTGCGGCTCCCGCTCGCCAAGGTCCGCATCCATGCCCCCGATCCGGGCGGGGCCTTCGGTGGCAAGCAGCACGCCAAGTACGAGCCGCTCCTCGCGTTCATGGCGCTCGCGACCGGCCGACCGGTCCGCCTGGTGCTGACGCTCGAGGAGACGTTCCAGGCAGTTCGCCGGGGAGCGGCGCAGGTCCACGTTCGAACCGGGTTCCAGCGGGATGGCACGCTGGTCTTTCGCGACGTCGAGGCGAACTACCAGATCGGCGCCTACGCCGACATCGCGGACCGCACCGTGGCGAAGGGCAGCTACACCTCGATGGGGCCGTACCGGACGCCGTCGGTCCGGATCGTCGCCCGCAGCGTCCTGTCGCACACGGTGCCGTCGACCGCGTTCCGGGGCTTCGGGAATCCGCAGCAGATCTGGGCGGTCGAGTCGAACATGAACGAGGCGGCGCGCGTCCTCGACATCGATCCGCTCGAGCTCCGGCTCAAGAATCTGGCGCGGCCCGGCGACGAGTTCATCCCGGGCGATACGCCGGCCGACGGCGACTGGGCGGTCGCGGTCCGCCGGGCCGCCGCGATGATCGACTGGGGCACGCCGCCCCCCGCCGGACGCGGCCGCGGCATCGCCGTCGGTCTGAAATCCGGCCCGACGACCGGCCTCTCCTACTCGACGGTCCGCCTCCTCGTGGATGGCAGCGTCGTCGTGTACGCCGGCACGTCGGACATGGGCCAGGGCGCGCGGACGATCTTCGCCCAGATCGCCGCCGACGAGCTCGGCGCGCCGCTCGAGTGGGTGACGGTCGTCAGCGGCGACACGGCCGTGGTGCCGTACGACCAACAGACGTCGGCCAGTCGGTCGTCGGTCTTCATGGGGACCGCCGTGCAGCGCGCGTGCCGCGACATCCAGGCGAAGGTGCGCTCGATGGCCGCGACGTTGGAAGGTGTCGACGAGGGCGACGTGACCGTGGAGCGGGGCCGGGTCCGGATCGGCCAGCAGGTGATGGATATCCCCGACGTCGTGAAACGCGGCCTCGGCCGACTCGGCGGCGAGATCATCGGGATCGGCGAGATGCGCAAGGAGGCCGAGCCCGATCACACGCTCGGCGGGACCGCCGCGTTCTACGAGTTCAACTGCACGGCGGTCGAAGTCGAGGTCGATCGCGAGACCGGTGACATCTCGATCCCCCGGTACGTGACGGTGTCGGACGTCGGGAGGGCACTCAATCCTCTCCAGGTCCGCGGGCAGGACGAGGGCGCCGCGGTGATGGGGCTCGGCCACACGCTGATGGAGCACTACATCTGGGACGACGCGGGCCGGATCCGGAATCTCGGCGCGATCGACTACCGCATCCCGACGTCGATGGACCTGCCGGCTTCGATGGAAAGCGACATCGTCGAGAACGGGGATGGCCCGGGGCCGTACGGGTCGAAGGGCATGAGCGAGGGCGCCTTACTGCCGGTCTCGCCGGCGGTCGCTGCCGCGGTCACGGACGCGACCGGTGCCGTCATCCGCGACCTGCCCAGGTCGCCGGAGCGGGTCTGGCAGCCGCTCCATGAGCGCGGTGCGAGCGAGGCGTCCCGGTGACGCGCTTCGTCTACGCGCTCGATGAGCCGCACGGCGAGTCGCTCGACGAGGCCAGGACACTGGTCGGCGGCAAGGCAGCGAACCTCGGCGTCATGGCGCGCGAGCTCGTGCTGCCGGTGCCGCCCGGCTTCGCGATCACGACACAGACCTGCCGCGCGTTCCTCTCCGACGGCTGGCCGGACGGACTCGA
>DATHTG010000019.1:0-4107 GCA_035463515.1 Candidatus Limnocylindrales bacterium | reverse complement strand
GATGCCGAGCAGGACACGGTCCAGGCCAGCCGGCGCGATGCCGACGAGGTCCTCCTCGAAGCCGACCCGCTGCTCACTGACCGACGCCGACGACACATGGCTGGCGGTGCCGATCTGCGCGGCGACGGCGGCGACGACTTCTGGATGGCTATGGCCGATCGTCGCCGCGGCGAAGCTCCCCGCGAGGTCGGTGTAGCGGTTGCCGTCCGGGTCGATGAGGGTCGCGCCGATCGCCTGGTCCACCACGAGCGGGTCGCCGGAGCCCGTGCGCGGGCCAGCGCCCTCGACGCGCCGCATCCGCTCGATGATCGAGCGGGCCTTCGGCCCGGGGTAGCCGGCCGTGCCGCTCACCGATCATCTCCCGCATACGCATGGCGACCGGCGACGACGACCTCGCGGCCGTCGAACGCGATCGTGGGCGCCATGACGAGGCCGTCGAGGTGGACGTCGCATTCGACCGTCCCGCCGTACTCGTTCGCCGAATCGCCGAGTGCGATATGGACGGTGCCGTACGACTTCTTCGCCTCGGTGATCTCGTCGGCGATGCGGGCCGACTTGTTCAGACCGATACCGATCTCTCCGATGTTGTCCGCATCGCGGACCGTCGCGACGATCTCGCGCAGCCTCGCGGCCGCCGCCCCGCCCTGGATGTCGACCGCGCGACCGCCGCGGACCTCGATCCGGACGGGTTCGTCGAGCGCGCCGAGGTCGGACGCGACACGTTCCCAGACGACGATGCCCTCGGCCGTCCCCTCCAGCGGCGGCAGCGACACCTCGCCGCCCGGCAGCGCCGATACCTCGCCCGGCGCGAGGCAGATGCCCGTTCGCCATGCGACCGGCTCGCGGCCCGTCACGGTCGCCCGCAGGTCCGTGCCGGCGGGGGACGTGATCCGGACCTCGCGGGTCCCTCGCCACAGGGCGGCGAGGAACTCGGCTTGCTTGCGGATCGCGAAGAAGTCGGCGGTCATCGCCCCGGTGCGCCACGCGTCGGCGCGGTACGGGGCGTTGAAGTCACCGCGGGCGCCGGCACGTTGCGCGACCGCCTTCGCGGCCGTGTGGTACAGCGACGTGCTCGCGGCACACAGCACGACGTCGGCGGTCCTCATCGCCAGTGCGGCATCGGGCGGTGGCTCCGCGCCGCTGCGCGGGAGCGCGTCGATCGTCATCACGGTCGGATCCGCGCCGAGGTCGCGCGCCGCCGCCGCCAGCGCGTCCGGGATCTCGCGGTCCGTTCGGGTGTCGACGACGACCGTGAAGCGCTCACGGGCCTTCACGCCGAGATAGTCGGCGACGACACGACGGGCGGTCGACTCGACGGTATGGACGTCGACCGTCACTCGCCGGCCTCCGGGTGGTCGATGTCGACGAGCTTCCAGCGGCGCCAGACGTCGGCCGCCTCGGCGGCGTCGTGCTGCTCGTGCCGCTGGTACTGCCCGGCACGGCTGATCGCGTACTTGCCCGACGTGTGGAGGTCGGCCAGCGTCTCGGCCGCCTTGAGGGCGAGCAGGTTGGGGTTGAGGATCGGCAGCTCGCGGTGGCGGCCGGTCGTCATGATCTCGCGCTCGAGGCACCCGGCGATGATGGTGCAGCCGAGGATGATCACTTCGGAGCCGTCCTCGTCGAGCGCCTTCAGCGACCGCGCCGCGGCGTCGTCGGCGACGGCGGAGGGGTCGCGGATCATGTCGGTGATGTACCAGTCGATGCAGCGCACGCCGCGGCAGTTCGCCGCTCCGTGGAGGCGGACGAGGTCCTCCAGCCACGGCACGGCCTTGCGGTGGTCGGTGATGACCGTGAACCGATGGCCGAAGTACGAGGCGTGGTTCATCGCCGCCTCGAGCGGCCCGACCACCGGGATGTCGACGAGCTCGCGGGCGACCTTGACGCCCGGGTCGTAGCAGCACCCGACGACGACCGCGTCGTAGCCCTGTTCCTCGAGCCGGCGAACGGCGCGGAAGATCGCCAGCTCCATGAGGTGCTTCGGGTAGTAGTAGTCGATGTTCTCGGGCACGCCGTCGAGGTGGATGACGTCGACGGTCGTGCCGGCACCGGCGTACGGGACGAGGGTGTCCTCGATGATCTCATCGAAGGCAGCCGTCCCGAACGGGTTGATGAAGGCGATGCGTCGTGTCGCGCGATCGGTCGTCATGGTCACCACACGCTCGTGTCGACGGGATCGTGCAGCCCTGGGCGGTCAGCACGGAACTGCCACGGGTCCATCACCGGTTCCCTGCCACCGATGAGGTCGGCGATCAGCCGCCCGGTCGTCGGCCCCGCGGCGTTGCCGAAGACGTGGCCGGCAGCCACATAGACGTCGTCGAGCCCCGGGAGCGGCCCGATGATCGGCAGGTTGTCGGTCGTGAACGGCAGGATCCCGGCCCACGCCTTGGCGAACTTCGCCGAGCGGAACGCCGGCATCATCGTCGGGAACGCCTCCGAGATGAGCGCGATCCCGGCGAGATCGGGCTCCCAGACGAAGCCGGGGTAGTCCATCGCGCAGCCGAGCAGGAAGGACCCGTCGGCGCGCTGGCAGATCGCCTCGAGCAGCGCCTTGCCGTGGCGTTTCTCGACGTCGTTCGCCCAGTGCTCGGCGCGGAACGACGGCAGCTCCCGGAAGATCTTGTACTGCTTCACCGCTGCCGGGCCGTACAGGACGGGGCCGAGGACCATGTCCATCGGGCCGGTCTGGACGATCTGGAGACGCATCGGGTGGATCGGCACGTCCACGCCGAGCGGCCGGAGGAGCTCGGGTGTCCACGCGCCGGCGGCGACCACGACGCGGGCGGGCGTGAACGTCTCCCCGTCGGTCACGACTCGGGCGATCCGCGAACCGTCCAGCTCGAGCGAGCGGACCGGCGTGTGCTCGAGGATGCGTGCGCCATGACGTGCGGCCGCATCGGCGAAGGCGCGGACGTACCGAGCAGAGTCCATCTGCGCATCGAGCGGGCAGAACGACGCCGCGATGACGCTGTCAGGCAGGACCGGGGCGAGCGCACGCGCCTCGTCGCCATCGATGAGCCGCATGTCGACGCCGATCGCGTGTCGCTCGTCGACGAACTCACGCAGCGTCGTGAGCTGGTCCTCGGTATGGACATAGATGAGGCCGCCCTCGGTCCGCAGGCCGAAGTCGTCGTCCAGGACCCCTTGGAGCTCCTCGAGATCGCGCCGGAGGTGCATCACCAGCTCGAGCTCGGGGCCGGGGCGGCGCGTGTGGATCCAGATGTAGCCGAGATTCCGACCCGTGGCGCCGTACGCCAGCTCGTTCGCCTCGAGCAGCACGACCGACGCGCCCTGCCGAGCGAGATGGAACGCCGACGCGGTCCCGATGATCCCGCCGCCGATGATCAGGACGTCCGCTGAGCTTGCCACGTGCCTCCCATCCACGCGCATGGACCGACGGACGGAGCCGGTCCGGGCGTCCGACGCTACCGTCTGGCGCCGCCGCGCCATACGTGTGCCTCCCACAGTTCCCTGCGCCGGCGGTTGTGTCGGGGCCACACCGGCCGTCTACGATTGGCGGAGGATGACGACACGCAGCGCACCGGACGACAGCGCGCCGCCCGAGGTCGACTCGACGGACCGCCGCCGGACGAGGCAGGTCGAGGAACTGCTGGCGACCGCGGAGCGGGTCACAGAATCCCTCGACCTCGAGACGGTCCTTACGGCCATCGTCGACGATGCCCGCTCGCTGCTCGACGCTGACAGCGGCGACGTCCTGCTCTGGGACAAGCAGCGCGGCCGGCTCCGGGTCGTCGCCGTGGCTCACGGCCCGAAGGAGCTGCACGGGTTCGAGATGGCGTTCGGGGAGGGGCTGTCGTCGCAGGCGATCGTCAACCGCCGGACGATCTGGGTCGATGACTACGGCGGCTATGCCCATCGCTGCCGCGCGCTCGACCGCCGGTTCGAATTCGGGTCGGTCATCTGCGCGCCACTCATCTTCCGGGGCGAGGCGATCGGGGCGTTGAACCTGCACGCCGCGCCCGGCGGGCATCCCTTCGGAGCGGACGACGCAACGCTCCTCGGGGCGTTCGCCGGGCATGCTGCGATCGCGATCGACCACGCGCGGCGCTTCGAGAATGAAGTGCGGCTCGGGCAGGTGCTGGCGGAGAC
>DATHTG010000018.1:0-7982 GCA_035463515.1 Candidatus Limnocylindrales bacterium | reverse complement strand
GGATCGGCAAGATCGCGGCCCGGCGAGCCCAGCGCGTCGCGATCAAGGAGACGCTGAAGTACCTCCGCGGCCGCGCTGCCGGCGCAGTCGTCGGCGAGCTCCTGGCCGGGGTCAAGGCCGGCGGGATGGGCGCGAGCGACGTACCGGTCTACCCGTCCGAGACGGCCGCGCTCAAGGCAGAGCTCAACGGCGCCGCATCGAACGGGCACGGCCGTGGAGCTGACGCTCCCCGCGTGATCGTCCTCATGTGCCACGAGGAACGTGAGGAGGTCTTCGACCTGCTCAAGTCGCTGGGCGCCCGACCCGTGGACATCGCGTCGGAACTGACGACGATCGTGCCGCGGCTGCAGGAGCGACCGCGTCGCGCCTGATAGCGACTGCCTTGCTGGCGGCATGCTTCGCGGCGCATGATGCGAGCGGTCACGGCCGCAACGTCACGTCCAGCGCAGGTCGGAGGGAGTGAACGTGGAAACGGTGATCGGCATCGCCCTGATCGTGATCTCGGCGCTCGAGATCGCGTTCATCGTCCGCGAAGTCCAGGCGAACATGGGGCGCGCGTAGCGGGACTGATGCACGTCCCCGGCTCGGTGCCGAGGGGGCGTCTGGTGATGCACATCAGCCGCATCGCCAGCAGGGCCTCAGGGGCGTCAGAGGCCCGCGGCGGACCGCCTTTGAGCGGGGCACGTGATGCAGGCGACGTGCATCACGGCGAAGCGGTCGAGCCCGGGACCGCGAAGGGAGCGCATCACCCGGCCGCTGGCTGAGCCTCCGGCGCGTTGCGGACCCGGCGGCGCCACCAGGCACGCACATCCAGTCGATCGGCGAACGCGAGGTGGACGGGCGGGCCCGTCAGCGACAGCCCCTGCGCGGTCGAGAGCGTCTCGATCTGGAACTCGGCCGCCGCCGGACGCAGCGGCCACTGGCGGTGGGCGATGGTCGTCGTCGATAGCCGTCCGCTCCCGTCGACGGCGAACAGTCGATAACGCTCGGTGAGCCACGCGTCGAGTGAGCCGGCGACTGCCGGTGTGACGATGCCTGTCGGTCGGTAGCGAACGTCGAGCGAGGCGGGGCGCCCGCGTCGGTCGATCCGCTCCGACCGATACGAGACAGACTCCCCGTCGCGCTCGACCGACATCCGCGCATGGAAGTACGGCAGGTGAAAACCCCGACGCGCCAGTTCGACCGGGATCCGCTCGGCCGCGTCGAGGCTGAAGAACCAGACACCCTGGAGACCGCGGTGACGGACGTACGTCCGGACATTGACTTCCGGGAACCGCCCCAGCGACCCGAGGGCCGGCAAGCCCCGAGGCGCGACGTCCTCCATGAGGAACGGCACCACCCCGACGTAGGCCTCACCCTCGAAGGTATCGACCTGAAGCGCACTCGGGATGAGCGGTCGGAGGTCGGCGACGTCGACCCGCCAGTGCGCGAACAGCAGATCCCGCCAGCGCATCCGCATGATCCACGGCCGACCGCCTAACGCGCTACTCACAGGTAGCACGATATTACCGGTCAGCCCGACCGTCAACCGAGCTATGTGCTGGCCGGATCCGAGACGAGCAACCCGTCCTCGACGGCCCAGCCGAGCCGTACCTGGTCGCCACGCTGCAGCTCGCGGCCGTTCGCTTCGCGCGGCTCGCGGACGGACATCCGTTGCCCGTTCGGCAGCGCCAGCTGGTACTTGGTGTCCGGTCCCAGATAGAGGACCTCATCGACCGTCGCGTCGACGACGTTCAGCCCGTCGGCGCCGGCCCCTCCATCGACGATGCGGATCCGCTCGGGCCGCACGACGAGCGCCGCGGCGGTCCCGGACGCGAGCTCGGCCCGCCCGGCCGCCGCGCGCCCGACGCGCCAGCGCCCGTCATCCCGGGTCATCCAGCCACCATCCCCGCCATCTGTCTCGTAGCGACCTCGCAGGATGTTCGACTCGCCGATGAAGTCCGCCACGAACAGGGAGGCCGGTCGGTCGTAGAGGTCCTCCCCGCTTCCCAGCTGCTCGATGCGGCCCGCGCTGAAGATCGCGATCCGGTCACTCATCACGAGCGCCTCTTCCTGGTCGTGCGTCACGTAGAGGACTGTCGCGCCGAGCTCGCGGCTCACCCGGATGATCTCGAGCTGCAGTGACTCGCGCAGCTTCCGGTCGAGCGCGCCGAGCGGCTCGTCCATCAGCAGCAACCGGGGCTCGAACACGACGGCCCGCGCCAAGGCGATCCGCTGCTGTTGGCCGCCGGAGAGCTGCCTCGGGTAGCGGTCGCCGTAGCCACCCAGCTTCACGAGCTCCAGCGCCTCCGCGACCCGCTTCTTGATCTCGGCCGACGGCCGGCGCCGCATCCGCAGCGGGAAGGCGACGTTGTCCGCAGCCGTCATGTGTGGGAAGAGCGCGTAGTTCTGGAACACCATCCCCACGTCGCGGCGGTAAGGCGGCACGCGCGTCATGTCGCTGCCATCGATCTCGATCGAGCCCGACGTGGGTGCCATGAACCCGGCGACCATCCGTAGCGTGGTCGTCTTACCCGACCCGGACGGCCCGAGCAGGGTCAGGAACTCGCCGCGGCGGACGTCGAGGTGGATGCCATCGACGGCGACGGCGCTGCCGAAGGTCTTGCGCAGGTCGCGTAGCGCCAGGGCGGGCCGGTCGACGCCAGTCCCGGCGCGCTCGGGGACGGTCGCCTCCGAAGGTCGGTCGGTCGCGGTCACCGGACGGCCTCCGTCACTGTGCCGGCGCCTGGCGGCGGACGACGACGAGCAACAGGAGCAGCGCCGTCGTCACGACGAGCAACGTCGTCGATACGGCGGCGACCGTCGGGTCGACGACCTGGCGGACCTGCTCCCACATCTCCACGGGCAGTGTGCGGAATCGGGTCGACGTCATGAAGATCGCCACCACCACCTCGTCCCACGACGTGATGAACGAGAAGATCGCGCCCGCCGCGACGCCGGGCAGGATGATCGGCAGGGTGACGTGGAAGAAGCTTTGGCGCGGGTCCGCGCCGAGGTTGGCAGCGGCCAGCTCGAGGTTGCGATCCATCGTCTGGAGCGACGTCGACACGTTGACGATGACGAAGGGCAACGCGAGCGCCGAATGGGCGAGCACGAGCCCGAGCAGCGACCCGGCGATCTTCCACTGGACGAAGAGCCCGAACATCCCGATCGCGATGACGACCACGGGGACGATGAGCGGCGACAGTGCGAGCGCGTTCACCGCGGACCGACCTGGGAAGCGCCCTCGGCTGATCCCGAGCGATGCGAGCGTCCCGAGGACCGTCGCGACGACCGCGGTCAGCACCGCGACCTGGAAGCTGTTCGCGATGCCGGTCGACCATTGGCGGTCGGTCAGCATCCGCTGATACCACTGGAGCGAGAAGCCCTCTGGCGGGAAGCTGAGGATGCGCGCCTCGGTGAAGCTCATCGGCACGATCACGAGCGTCGGTGCGAGGAGATAGAAGACCGTGAGGGCGCCGAGTGCCGCCATGAGCAGACGACGCGGCTGGCGCCACGAATCGCTCATCGATCAGTCCTCGCCCAGACCACTGCCGAAGACGTCGCGCAGACGGACCGCCCGCGACGCGGCGAAGAGGAAGGCCAACGTGATCCCGACGAGCAGGACACTCATCGCCGTGCCGAAACCCCAATCGAGCCGTTGCTGGATCTGCTGGACGATCAGCTGGCTGATCATCTGGTCCTTGAGCCCGCCGAGCAGGGCCGGCGTGATGTAGAAGCCCAGTGCCAGGACGAACACCAGGAGTGACCCCGCCAGCACGCCGGGCAGGCTCAGCGGCACGAAGATCCGGGTGAAGGCCGAGACCGGAGACGCGCCGAGGTTCGCGGCAGCCCGGCCGTATTCCGGGTCGATCCGGCGCATCACCGCATACATCGGCAGGACCATGAACGGCAGCAGGATGTGCGACATCCCGATGATCACGCCACCCGTCGTGCGGATGAGTGTGAGCGGTTCGCTGATGAGCCCGAGATCGAGCAGGAAGCGGTTGATCACGCCGGTGTCGCGCAGCAGGACCTGCCACGCGAACGTTCGGACCAGGAGACTCGACCAGAAGGGCAACAGGACGGCGATGAGCAGAAGACCGGCCAATCGGCCCGGGACGACGGTCATGAGGTACGCGTACGGGTAGCCGATCACGAGGCACGCGAGCGTCGCGAGCAGCGCGATCCAGAACGTGTTCGTCAACACATTGACGTACGCCCGTTGGGCGAAGAACTGCTCGTAATTGGAAAGTCCCGCCCCCGGCGGGTCGGGCACGCTGCGGAGGGCCCTCGCCGCGAGCGGGATCAGGAAGACGACGATCAGGAAGACGATCGCCGGCAGCGCGAGCGCGGACCAGCGGTTGAACCGCGGCCGCGCGCCGACGAGGCTCGGCCAGGGTCGGCGACGAGCCTCGTCAGCGGTAGCCATGGTTCTCGGTCGGCAGTGACGCTAGCGGATCAGCCCGCCTTCCAAGCCTGCCACGCGGCATCGATCTCGTCGAAATTCTCGGCGAGATAGGTGTCGTCGAAGTAGGCCGAGTTCTCGTCGGCGTTGGTCACCGACAGGTCATTGACCATCGCCGGGTTGGCCGTCGCGTTCTTGTTGGTCGGGCCATACGGGATGAACTCCGACGGTCCCGCGTTGACGTCCGCGCACGCGGTGTACGCGATGAACTTCATCGCGGCGTCCTTATTGGGCGAGCCCTTCGGGATCACCAGGTAGTCGGCCGTGACGATCTGCTGGTTCCACTGGATCTCGACGGGCTTCTTGTCGATGTTCTTCGCGCTCCAGCCGCGCCCGTTCCAGATCATCGTCATCGCGACCTCGCCGGAGCCGATGAGCTCCTGCGACTCAGCGCCGGACGACCAGAAGACGATGTCGTCCTTGATCGTGTCGAGCTTCTTCGTCGCTCGCTCGAGGTCGAGCGGGTAGAGATCGGCGGGCTTGACGCCGTCGGCCATGAGCGCGAATTCGAGCATGCCGCCCTCGGAGTAGTCCCACGCGCCGCGCTTGCCGGGGATCTTGGCGGTATCGAAGTAGTCGGCCCAGCCCTCGGGCACCTTGCCGGCCGTCGCCTCGGTGTTGTACGCGAGCACGACGCCATAGGTGATGTCCGGGATCCGGTAGTCGGTGATCCCAAGGTCGGCATTCAGCTCGTCCTTCGGGATGAGCGTGTAGTCGAGCGGCTCGAGCAGGTCCTTGTGTACGTCGAGGCCGAAGTCGTTGCCGACGTCGACGACATCCCACGTCACCTGGCCGGACTCGACCTGCGTCTTGATCGTCGCATTGGAGGAGTTCTCATCCTCCTGGAACTGCACGCCGGTCAGCTCGGTGTACGGCTCGAGCCACGCCTTGCGCTGGGCTTCCTGGTAGACGCCGCCGAACGACGTGAAGCTGAGGGTCACACCCTCCTGGCGCGGCGGGTTGCAGGCGGCGGACCCTGCCGCGCTCGGCGACGCGCCACCTGAGTCGCTCGGTGCGGGCTCACTGGCCGGGGCCGCGGAGCTCGGAGCGGCCGAGCCGCCACCACCTCCTCCCGAACACGCAGTGACCAGGGCGACGATCGCGAGGAACGCGGGGACGGTCGCGTGACGACGCATGCTCGAACCTCCTCCACGAGACGAACGGCAGCATCGTAGACCCGCGATGCAACGGCCGACCAGATGCCGGGACGAGATGATTCGCCGACCGGACGATGCGAAGATGCCGTCGATGCGCGGAGTCGTCCTCGTCAACGGGCGCGTCTTCACGGCTCGACCCGGCGAGCCGCCGTTCAGCGGTGGCGTGGCGACCGTCGGCGACCGCATCGTCGCGGTCGGTGGAGAAGCCGCGTTGCGCGCCGTCGCGCCACCCGACGCGCAGCAGATCGACGTCGATGGCGGGACGATCCTGCCCGGCTTCATCGACCCGCACAACCACCTCGCGTTCACGGGCGCGGAGCTAGCGTCGGTCGATGTCCGCTATCCGGGCGTCGCCTCGATCGCCGACCTCGTCGACCGGATCGCGGAGGCCGCGGAACGCACGCCGGACGGGATGTGGATCCGTGCCGTGGGCGTCAACCCGGAGCAATTCCCCGATGGGCGGCTGCCGACCCGCTGGGACATCGACGGGGCGACCCGCGTCCATCCGGTCCTTGTCCAGCACATGAGCGGTCACCACGCCCTCGCGAACAGCCTCGCGCTGGAGCAGCGCGGCGTCGGCGACGACACCCGGGATCCGGCGGGCGGCCATCTGGTCCGCGACGACCGCGGCCGCGTCACCGGCTACTGCCTCGATGCGGCGCAGGCGCTCGTCGTCCCCATCGCGGTGGATATCGGTCACCACGGTCCGGGGTTCCACGACGACGCGCCGCTCGACGAGATCGTGGGCGACATCGATCGCGGATCGCGAGCGTATCTCGAAGCAGGCATCACCTCGATCGTCGATGCGCAGGTGACGCGGCGCGAGCTGGACGGGTACCGGCTCGCGCGAGAACGCGGGCTGCTCGGCGTGCGCGTGACCGCGATGCCGATCTCGTCCCAGCTCGACGACTACCTGGCGATCGGCCTCGCCGGACCGTTCGGCGACGACCGGCTCGCGATCGGCCCCATGAAGTTCTATTCCGATGGCGCGCTGACCGGCGGGACCGCCGCGTTCTCAGCGCCATACGGCCCGAGCGGTGAGTTCACCGGATCGCTGTATTGGCCCGCCGAAGACGACTTCCGCGACGCCATCCTCCGCGCGCATGCGGCGGGCTGGCAGATCGGCGTCCACGCCCAGGGCGACCGCGCGATCGACCGCGTCCTGGATGCGTACGACGCCGCGCTCGCGGCGCATCCCCGCGAGGACCACCGCCACCGGATCGAGCATTGCGGTGGCCCGCGACCGGACCAGCTCGAGCGGATGGCCCAGCTCGGTGTCTGGGCGATCGGCCAGCCCCGCTACTTCTGGGATGCCGGCGACGCGTGGCTCGTGGCACTGGACGGTGCTCGTGTGAACCGCCTCCAGCCCTACCGCGAGATGCTCGCTTCCGGCGTCCGGTTCGCCCTCTCGAGCGACGCGCCGGTCGCGTCTTACCGCCCACTGGACACCGTCTACTCCGCGGTCGCGCGGACCACGGTCGGTGGCGCGGTGATCGGCGTCGACCAGGCCATCACGGTCGAGGAAGCGCTCCGGGCGTGCACGCACGACGCGGCCGCGTCGTATTTCGCGGACGATCGCCTCGGGACCCTCGAGGTCGGCAAGCTCGCCGACGTCGTGGTGCTCGATGGCGACCCGTTCTCAGCCGAACCCGAGCGACTTGGGCAGATCGCGGTCGGGATGACGCTGCTCGGCGGCGAGATCGTCTACGACGCCTCGCGTCGAAGCGCCACGAGCGACAGCATCTCGTAGGCCAGGTTCGCGGCAAGGAACGCCGTCTGGCCGGCGGGATCGTAGGCCGGGATCACCTCCACGACGTCGAACCCGACGAAGTCGATATCCCTGAGCAGGCGGACGATGGCGAGCGCATCGTGGGCGGACAGCCCGCCGGGTTCCGGCGTCCCCGTGCCGGGCGCGAACGCCGGATCCACGACGTCGATGTCGAAGCTGATGAATGCGGTCCGGTCACCGACCCGTTCGCGGATCCGGTCCGCGGTCGCCTCCGGGCCGATGTCGAGGACCTGCTCGGTCGTGAGGTATTCGAGACCGAGCTCGTCGCGCAGCCCGGTCCAGTCCTCGCGATCGTAGATCGGCCCGCGAAGCCCGACCTCGATCGAGTGTTCGACGTCGACCAGCCCCTCCTCGATCGCGCGGCGCATCCACGTCCCGTGGTTGTACTTCTCCCCGAAGTAGCTGTCCCACGCATCGGTGTGGGAGTCGAAGTCGATGACGGCGACGGGACCCTTCGACCGCGTCGCGCGGAGGTGCGGCAGGGTGCACGCATGGTCACCGCCGATGAGCAGCGCTACCACGCCCGCCTCGACGATCGGCGCCACGGCCGCCTCGATCGCTTCGTAGCTGCGCTCGATGTAACCGGGCA
>DATHTG010000017.1:0-6832 GCA_035463515.1 Candidatus Limnocylindrales bacterium | reverse complement strand
CTGGAGCCCGACGCCGGGACGCCGGTGGCGGCTCCTCTGGCAGTCGACCCGTTCGGCTTGACCAAGCGTGAGCGCGAGGTCCTCGCGCTCGTTTCGACCGGACGGACGAATCGACAGATCGCCGACGAACTGTTCATCAGTGAAAGCACGGCCGGTGTCCACGTGTCGAACATCCTGGGCAAGCTCGGCGTGGCGACGCGGACCGAGGCGGCGAGTGTGGCCGTCAGGCTGAGCCTGGATCAGGCCTAGTTCGGCGTCGCGTCGTCGCAGTCGCCCGGTGCCCTCCGCGGCATCAGGAGGGAACGTCTGCCCGCCCGTTCCCGTCGCACGGCAGCTCGCGACATCAGGATGGAACGGCCGCCCGCCGGTTGCCGTCCCACGGCAGCTCGCGACATCCAGCACCGAACGACTGCCTGCCGTTGCCGCACCGCGGTAGAAACGGGCCGGATCTGCCGTCCCACGGCGATCTGGCGCGGTACAGCTGCCCGCCGCGTCACGTCTTGCCGCCCCGCGGCAACCGGACAGACGTTGGCCCTAACCTGACCGGGTCTTGCGCTCCTCGTCGTAGCGCACCTGGGCCGGGCTCTTGCGCTGGTTGAGCCGCGTCCGTGACTGGATGCGCGCGAGCGCTGCATCCCAGCCGCCGCTGAACCTCTTGCCCTGCTCATCGAGGTCGATCACCACCGGAGCATGATCCGACGGCACCGGTGGTCCCTTCCTCGCCTCGCGGTCGATCTCCGCCCACACGACCCGCTTCGCGACCGGCAGCGTCACGTACAGGAGGTCGATGCGCATCCCCTCGTTCCGGTGGAACATTCCCGCGCGGTAGTCCCACCAGCTGAAGCGACCGGGACGCTGCTCCTGAAGGCGGTAGGCATCTGCGAGACCCCAGTCGCGCAGACGCGCGAGCGCCTCGCGCTCGGGCTCCGACACGTGGGTCCCGCCGTGGGCCTTGACCGGATCCCAGACGTCTTCGTCGGCCGGGGTCACGTTGTAGTCGCCCGCGAGGACCAACGGCTCTTCGGGCGACCGTGTCTCGTCCAGCCAGCGACGCACCCGCTCGAACCAGCGCAGCTTCCCGTCGTAGAACGGGCTCCCGACGACCCGTCCATTCGGCGCATACAGGGCGACGAACCGGATGCCGCCGACGACTGCCGACAACATCCGCGCCTCATCCAGCGGGTTGAAGTCCTCTTCCTCGAGCCCCGACGCGCCGGCCCCGCTGTCGCGGACGGGGCCGTCGCCGAAGTTCGTGACGATGTCGTCGATCCCGAGGCCCTGGCGTGCCGCGATCGCGACGCCGTTCCAGCGCCCCTCGCCGTGATGCACGAGGTCATAGCCGGCGATCTGGAACTGCATGACCGGGGCGTCCTCGTCGGACAGCTTGGTCTCCTGCATGAGCAGGACGTCCGGGTCCGCCCGCCGGAGCCACTTGTCGACCGCTTCGGTACGGGCCTTGAGCGAGTTGACATTCCAGGTCGCGATCCGCATCCGCCGCCTCAGTACCGTCGGCCGCGCTGGCGCTCGAGATCGAAGGTCGCCGTCTCCGCGACCGCCATGACGGCCATGGTCCCGGCCTGGACGGGGTCCGATACGACGAGGTCCACGTGCTCCGTGATCGATCCGACCATGTTCAGCGCGATGATCGGGATGCCGACCTCGCGCAATTCGTCAGCGGCGGCGCTGATGTCGCCACCCATGATCGAGCCGGCAAGGACCAGCAGCCTGGCCCGCGGCAGGTCAGCCACGGCCCGCACTGCGGCCGCGATATCCGCCTCCCCGACGAGCGGGATCGTGTCGACCGAGATCCGCTCGCCACGAAGGTTGTGGCGGTCGGCCTCACTCACCGCGCCGAGGGCGACCTGCGCGACCTGGGCGCCACCGCCGACGACGATGATGCGTTTCCCGAACACCGTCCCCAGCGCACGGGTGCGGTGGATGACGCGGACGTCCTCCACGGCCTCGAGCGCCGCGACGAGCTCGTCCTCGCCGACGCCCTCGACCTCCAGCTCGACCTCGACGAGTGGCCGCTCAGCGTCGATCCGCCGGACCGTCGACAGCGTGCGGACGCGGCCGCCGAGCGCCGCTACCGCCGCGGCGATCCGCGAGGTCGCCTCCAGGTCGTCGACGACGTCGAACCGGATCGCCGCCGTGGAGGCGGCTGCGCGTAGGGCCATGGACGGTTGCCGTCAGCCGGGGAGGGTGCCGCGCCCGGCGGCGCCGGGTCGGAGGTCGCCGACCGTCATCGACTCGGGCTGCATGTCACCCATCGGGTCGTGTTCCTCGAACGCCAGTCCGAGGCTCTCGAATGCCTGGCGGGTGGCTGCGGCGTCGGACGTGGTCAGCATCAGCGCGCCATCGGTGTCCTCGGCCACGCCGACGATCCCGGTGATGTTCACGTTGCGCTCGGCAAGGGCGGTGGCGACGCGGGCGAGCGAGCCCGGCTGATCGGCGAGCTGGACCGTGAACCAGACCGTCACGCGGGCACCTCCTGTGGCCATCGATGGTACCCGGTCAGGCTGGTGCGATACGCTCGCGGCGATGCCGCGCCGCCTCCCGGGCTGGGTCTACATCGCCTTCGCCTACGTCGTGACCAACCATCACGTCGCGCGCGTCCATCGATGGTTGATCGAGCGGACCCACGGCCGCGGTCTGACCGGCCGGCTGCTCGGGCTGGACATGATCGTCGTCACCACGACCGGGCGGCGGACGGGCGCATCGCGGACTGTCCCACTCGGCGCGGTGCGGGACGGCGAGCGGTGGCTGGTCGTCGGCTCGAACGCCGGGCGAGACGAGGCGCCCGCCTGGGCGCTGAACATGGAAGCTGATCCCAAGGTGACCGTGTCCATCGGCGGCCGAGAGCCCGCGCCCTTCGTCGCGCGTCGCCCCGCCGGCCTCGAGGCAGACCGACTCTGGCTTCTCGTCACCGGGCGATACCCGGGGTATCTCGATTACCAGGCACGCACCGACCGGCGCATCCCGTTGTTCGTCCTCGAGCCGGCATGAACGCGTCGCCCATCCAGGTGTTCGGTCTCGAGAAGGATCAGGCGACGCGCTCCGCGCAGCGGTTCTTCAAGGAGCGCCGGGTCTCGATCTCGTTCGTCGATCTGCGCAAACGCCCGATCGCGCCGGGTGAGCTCAGGAGGTTCGTGGAGCGGCTCGGCGCGCGAGCGTTGCTGGACGACACCTCGAAGGCGTACCGGGACGCCGGCCTCGGATACATGCGGATGGGCGAGAGCGAGATCGTGGAGCGGCTCCTCGCCGACCCATCGCTGCTTCGTCTGCCGCTGGTCCGGAACGGGAACGAGGTGACCGCCGGCCGAGCGGAGGCGACCTGGACCGTGTGGGTCAGAGCGAGCGGCGACACCCGCTGACGACGAGGACGATGCCGACGACCCCGGTGGCCAGACCGGCGACCGCCCACCGGACGTCGTCGACCATGAAGCTCGATCCACGCAGCAGACCGACGCCCTGGCCGACCCACACCAAGCCGACGAGGGTGAGCAACACGCCTGCGACTAGCCGGCTGCGAATCGTGGTCGTCTCGACAGGTCGTCGGATGGCATCCTTCGCATCGTGACGCAGAAGGGTGATCGACGCCGTCTGGGCCGCCTGACGATCAGGCCGGAAGCAGGGCCGTTGGCCGGTACTCCCATGAAACGGACCGAGGACGAGATGCTCCTCGAAGGACCGGCACACCCAGCATTCCTCGAATCAGACCCGTGGCGATCACTCCGGATCCTGTCCGAGTTCGTCGAGGGTTTCGACGCGCTGGCCGAGGTGGGCCCGGCAGTCAGCGTGTTCGGCTCGGCCCGGACCAAGTCGGACCATCCGATGTACGGGATGGCGCGGGACCTCGGGAAGATGCTGGCGAAGGCGGGGTACGCGGTCATCACGGGCGGCGGCCCCGGGATCATGGAGGCGGCGAACCGCGGGTGCCAGGAGGGTGGCGCGCTCTCGATCGGCTGCAACATCGAGCTGCCGATGGAGCAGGGGCTGAACCCGTACGTCGACCTCGGCATCGAATTCCGGTACTTCTTCGCCCGCAAGGTCATGTTCGTGAAGTACGCCGACGCCTTCGTGATCTTCCCGGGTGGCTACGGAACGCTCGATGAGCTGTTCGAGTCGCTGACGCTGATCCAGACGCACAAGGTGCAGGACTTCCCGGTGATCCTGATCGGGACGGACTACTGGGGCGGGATGATCGACTGGATCAAGGGCTCACTCTTGAAGGAAGCGGCGATCAACGAGGCCGACGTCGATCTGCTGCGGCTGACGGACGACCCCAAGGAAGCCGTCAAGATCATCAAGGCCTACGCGCGAACGCATCGTGACGCGGCTGCCGAGGTCGCACCGGAGACGAAGCCGATCGAGGAGAAGGACGTCGAGAAGCCGGCTTCGAAGCCGGAGCAGGCCGAGACGTAGCGGTGCGTCAGGCCGGGATGGCGACCTCGATGGTCCCGTCCGCGATCCGGACCGGGTAGTAGCGGAGCCGTCGCACCCGCGTCAGCCGCCGCGCCTCAGCCTTCTTGCCGGGTGGATCGACCTTCGGATCCCTGCCGGCGGGCGACCAGGTCGGGTGGTACACGCCGTCCGCGTCGAGCCCGCCGGTGGTCGGCATCTGGGCCGTGTCACCGCTGACGAGATCGAACCGCCCCTCGTGGAGCGGGCAGCCCACGATGCACCCGTCGAGTTCGCCGATCGACAGCGGGGCGGACATGTGCGGGCACCGGTCGTCGGTCGCGAAGATGCCACGCTCCGTGTTGACGAGAAGGAGGTCGAGCTCGCCGACGCTCACTCGTCGCATCGTGCCTTCGGGCAGATCCGTGACCTCCATGAGTGGCCGGTACGGCGCGTCCGTCGTGCCGACCGCCTGGAGTCGGGGAGGGAAAGGGGCGGCGTGCGCCACGGACGTCGTCGATCGCATCAGCCGCATCGTAGACCGGAATGGAGAACGGCCCCGGTGGCGGAACCACCGGGGCCGTCAGGAGGAGCAGGGACGAGGTCAGTCCGCTGCCGGCGCGCTCGTGAGACGAGGGCGCGCCTCGGGGGCACGAGCGTTGGAGGTCCGGAGCGGCAGCTCCTTGATCGCGACCGCCGCAAGGACCGCGACGATCGAGCCGAGGACGCCCAGCCAGAACGTCTGAGCGACGGCAAGGCTGAAGGCGCCGTGGATCCCCTCGACGATCGCAGGGATCGCCGGCCGGACCGCGTCCTGGAACTGCGGTGGGACGGTCGCGAGGATCGCCGCACCCATGTCGCCCACGCCGGTCAGCTGGTTCGTATCGAAGCCCGCTCCGCCCTGGCCGAAGCCGGCCAGGATCGGCGCCGGGACGCCGGCCGCCGTCATCTGCGGCACCAGGTCGTCCTGGAAGGTCGTCGCGAAGATCGTGCCGACGAACGCGAGGGCGACCGAGCCACCGATCTGGCGGAAGAACGTCAGGTTCGACGTCGCGACGCCCAGCTGTCGGAACGGCACAGCGTTCTGGATCACGATCGTGAAGACCGAGAACGTCGGGCCTACGCCGAGGCCGGCCAGGAACATCCATGCCCACACGATCGGCAGCGGTGTGTCCTTGGTCAGCTGGGTCATCAGCAGCGTCGCGATCCCGATCACGGCGATCGACCCGACGAGCAGCCACTTGTAGCGGCCCGTCCGCGAGACCACGATGCCCGACACGATCGAGCTGCCGATGAGGCCGACGACCATCGGCAGGGCGGCGAGACCCGAGTACGTCGGACTGAAGCCCTCGACGACCTGGAACCAGCGTGGCAGGAACACGATCGCGCCGAAGAACGCGAACGCCGCGAAGAACACGGAGATCATCGATGCCGAGTAGGCACGGCTCTTCCAGAGGTCGAGCGGGACGATCGGCTCCTTTGCGCGCCGCTCGGCGAGCGCGAACAGGATGCTACCGAGGACGCCGATGAGGATGAACCCACCGACGCTGACGTCCGTCCAGTCGCCGAACTGCTTGTTCGTCAGGCCGACCAACAGGAACGAGATGGCGACCGTGAAGATCACCCCGCCGAGGATGTCGAAGTTGCGTGTCGCCGACGGCGTCCGGACGACCGGCAACAGCCGCTGGATCACGAGCAGCGCGGCGATCCCGATCGGGATGTTGACGTAGAAGATCCAGTGCCAGCTGATGTTCTCGGTCAGCCATCCGCCGACGAGGGGGCCGGCGACGAAGGCGACGCCGAAGACCGCCCCGAAGAGGCCCTGGTACTTGCCTCGCTCGGCGGGCGTGAAGAGATCACCGATGACCGCCAACGCGACCGGGAACAAGGATCCGGCTCCGATGCCCTGGATGCCTCGGAACACGATGAGCATGCCCATGTTCTGGCTCAGGCCCGACAGGGCCGAGCCGATGAGGAAGACGACGATGCCGAACATGAAGATCGGCTTGCGGCCGTAGATGTCCGACAGCTTGCCCCAGAACGGGACGGTGATCGTGCTCGTGAGCAGGTAGATCGTCACGGCCCAGACGTAGTAGTCGTTGCCGGACAGCTCGGTCACGATCGTCGGGAGGGCAGGGCCCACGATCGTCTGGTCGAGGGCACCCAGGAACAGGCCGAGCATGACGGCGAAGAGGATCTCCAGCTTCGCGCGCTGACTCAGGCCAAGGGCGGGGTCCTCCGCGAGTGACGGCGTCCGGCCGCCCCCCTCGGGGAATGCTTCCATAGCGTCAGTCCTTCTGTGCGGGATGTGGCTGCGTGGTCGACTCGACGCCTCGCAGGGTCGGCGAGGATCGTGGAGCGGAGATGGAGGCCGTGTGGCGATCGACGGGGAGACCGCCGGTGGCGTCCGCGAGCGCGTCGCGCAACGCGG
>DATHTG010000016.1:0-7653 GCA_035463515.1 Candidatus Limnocylindrales bacterium | reverse complement strand
GGAGGTGGGCGGCGACTATCGTGCTGAGTCGCCCTCGGGCTCCGACTTCACGCTCGGGATCGACCCGTCCTCCGCCGCCGGCGTCGAGGCGGTGGCGCCGGCATTCCTGGCACCCGCCGCACTCGTCACGAACGACACGCGTCTTGGTGGGAACGCGACGCTGATCGCGATCGATCCGGCGGAACAGGCCGCGGTCCTCGCCGATTCTCCGGTTGTGCTCCCACCGCTGGACGCGTTCGCGGATGCACCGCGCGGCCCTGACTCGGGCTCGCCGCGCCAGCCGATCCCGGTCGTGATCTCTCGGCGGCTCCCGAACGACTGGCCGGCCCTCGCGGCGGGCGACGTCTTCGCGATCGGCGTACGCGACCAAGTGGTGAGCGCGACCGTGACCGGCGTCGCCGACGGCGTGCCCGGACTGCCGCGCGGGGCGGCGTTCGTCGTGGCGCCGCTCGCCTCTGTCGCCGCGGCCTGGGATGGGCCGGGGCTCCGGCCGAACACCTTCTTCGTCCGGGCACCTGACGCGGCGGCTCCCGCACTCCAGTCGGCCGTGGGCCGGTCCGCCGCGGTCACGTCGCGCCACACGATCCTTGCCGCGCAACGGGACGCTCCGCTCGTCGCCGCCATCGGTCGCGGGTTCGGGATCGCCCTCGTCGCGGCGGCGCTCTACGCCGGACTGGCGATCCTCGCGGTCATCGTGCTGGACGCGCAGCGACGGGCCCGTGAGCTCGCGTACCTGCGGACGCTGGGCCTGAGCGGCCGCCAGTCGGTCTCACTGACCTTCGTCGAGCACGCGCCCCCGACGGTGATCGCCCTCGGCATCGGGGTGCTCCTCGGTCTGGCCGTGGCATGGTTGACGGAACCCGGCCTTGGGCTCGCTGCGTATATCGGTCGGGCGGGCCCGGTCCGGCTCGAGGTCGACTGGGTCGCGGTCGTGGTCATCGCCGGCACCGTCGCCGGAGTGATCGTGCTCATGGTCGCGGCCAGCTCCTGGCTGGCCCGGCGCCTTCGACCGGCCGAAGCCCTGCGGATCGGCGATGGCTGATCCGCGACGCCGCCGATGGACCGATCTGCCAACGGAGAGGACTGCGTGACCGACCCGGCGCCCGAGATCATCGACCTGCCGAGCGCCGAACAGCGCGCGCGGCAGCCTCGAGCGCGATACGGCGAGTCGGCGCTGATCGTGTGCGACAACCTCGTCAAGATCTACAAGGTCGCGGACCTCGAGGTCGTCGCGCTCCAAGGCCTTGACCTGGTCGTGGAGACGGGCGAGTTCATCGCGATGGTCGGGGCGTCGGGATCGGGCAAGAGCACGCTGCTCAACGTGCTCGGCGGATTGGACGTGCCCTCCGCAGGCCGTGCCGTCGTCGCCGGCTACTCGCTGGCGGAGCTCGGTCCTCGCGAGCAGACGCGCTACCTGCGCGAGGTGATCGGGTTCATCTGGCAACAGACGTCGCGCAACCTGCTGCCGTATCTGACCGCGCTCGAGAACGTGATGCTGCCGATGGCGTTCGACGGCGTGGCGGACGACGCGCGCCGAGCCCGGGCCAAGGACCTGCTCCGCGACGTGGGTCTGGCCGATCGAGCGGACCACCGGCCGGACCGCCTCTCCGGCGGCGAGCAACAGCGAGTCGCGATCGCAGTGGCGCTCGCCAACGAGCCGCAGGTGCTCCTCGCCGACGAACCGACGGGCGAGCTCGACTCGGCGACCGCCGCGGAGATCTTCGACCTGCTCCGGCGGCTCAACCGGGAGATGGGCGTGACCATCGTGGTCGCCACCCACGACCCGCTTGTGAGCGGGCAGGTCAGCCGGACGGTGGCGATCCGCGACGGCCGGGTGAGCAGCGAGGTCTTGCGCGATCGCGCCGGGGAGGAGGAGCACCACATCGAGACCGAGTACGCCGTGCTCGACCGGGTCGGCCGGCTCCAGCTGCCGCGTGACTACGTCGAGGCGCTCGGCCTGGAGAAGCGCGTCCGCCTCGAGCTCGAGGATGACCACATCACGATCTGGCCGGACCGGCGCCGGTGACCGACCGATCGAGCCCGATGGTCGTGACGCGCGGCCTCGGCCGCGACTACGTGACCGGCGCCACCGTCGTCCGCGCGCTGCGCGACGTCGACCTCGAAGTCGGCCGCGGCGAGCTCGTCGCGGTCCGAGGTCGCTCAGGGTCCGGGAAGACGACGCTCCTATCGCTCAGCGGCGGCCTCGACCGGCCGACGAGCGGCGACGTCATCCTCGACGGTCGCTCGCTCATCGATATGGACGGCGACGCGTTGGTCGAGCTGCGTCGACGCAAGGTCGGCTTCATCTTCCAGGCGTTCGGGCTGCTGTCGATCCTGACCGCGGCCGAGAACGTCGAGGTCCCGTTGCGACTCGTCCGCACAGACGCGCGTGAGCGCGACGATCGGGTCGCGGTCCTGCTCGAGCTCGTCGGGCTCGGCGGGCGGGCGAGGCATCGTCCACACGAGCTATCTGGCGGTGAGCAGCAGCGCGTGGCGATCGCGCGGGCACTGGCGAACCGGCCCGATGTGCTGCTCGCCGACGAGCCGACCGGTCAGCTCGACTCGGCGACGGGGCGGGCGATCATGGGCCTGCTCAGGTCGGTCGTCCGCAGCGAAGGCGTCACAGCGCTCATCGCGACGCACGATCCGCTGATCGTCGACATGGCCGATCGCGTCGTCGAACTACGGGACGGACGGTTGCTCGCGTCCGCCACCGATCATGGCGAGACGGCCGAAGCGGGGTAGGCCGCTCCTCAGGCTGCTCCCAGAGCCGCCGGCACCGGCCGGCCGAATGCGAGCCGCTTGACGGCGTCCAACCACGAACGCGGCGTCGACCGGCCGTGCCAGCCGAGTGCGCGCGACGGCGTCAGCCTGATCGTCGCCGAGTAGGTCGCCGCGAATTCGGCGGGCGTGATGCCGAGCGCCGCGATCCTCTCCTGGTACTTGGCAAGGAACGCGCTCGGAAGCGGGGCGGGTCCGGCGTCACCCACGCCGGTCACCACCGCCCGCGCCTCGAGCAGTCCGACATCGAAGTCGTCCTCCGCGTCGCCAAGGGCGACCATCGCCCGGGGGTCGTGGGCGAGGTTCCGCACCTTCTTCGCGTGCGGCTTCGAGCGGATGACGATCGTTTCGCCGTCCCAGACGAACCACGTCGGGACGAGATGGGGTGCCCCGTCCTGGCGGATCGAGGACAGCCAGATCACCGGTTCCGTCTCGAGGAACCGCTCCACGCGTAGAGCGGCGGCGGTGCTGTCCATTGCCGGAGCATCGCGCTCGCGACCCGCGCCGACCGCGGACGCGGGTCAGCGACCCGGCATGGACATCCGTCGGTCCGGGTCAGCGACCCTCGTCGGCGTCGGGCCGGCCGCCCAGCCCGCTGAGCAGGTCGTCGAGCGATCCGGTCCCGGCCGTACCGCCGGTGTTCAGACCGCCCATCAAGCCGCCGAGCAGCCCGCCGAGGTCGCCGAGCCCGCCGCTACCGATCGCCCCGTCCAGGCCACCGGACGGCGTCTGGCCGTTCGGCGTCAGCATGTTGATCAGTTGGGGAAGGAACGCGGCAAGGAGCGGCAGCAGCGCCGAGATATCCAGGCCCGTGCCGTTCGACAGCCGCTGGACGGTCTCCGGACCGAGCGCGTCGCCGAGCCGTTGCGGGTCGACGGGCTGGTTCGGTCCCGTCGACACCCACGAATCGACCTCCTGGTCGAGGCCGCCCTGGCGGAGACGCGTGACGAGACCATCCATGCCACCGGAGTCCTCGATCGCGCCCGCGAGGTCGCCCATCGTCGCGCCGACATCGGCACCGCCGGCACTGCCGAGCCCGCGGCTCAGCCCTGAGAGATCGTCCATGGATCGGCCTCCGTGGTCGCGATGTCGCCTGGGGGACGGGTCGATGGTAGCCGGGCCCTGCGGAATAGGTCAGCGACGGCGGCGACGTTTCGGCCGCGAACCTTCCGAGCTCTCGTTGCTGCGCGCCGAGCCCTCCGCTGGCGCGGGCAGATCCCACGCCCAGGTCTTGAGTCGCCGGAGCAGGCGCCGACCGGTGAGATCGAGGTGGATCGGCGTCACAGCGATCCGCCGATTGATCACGGCGTGGAAGTCGGTGCCCGGGACGGCCAGCCCTGACGGCGGCGGACCGCCGATCCAGAAATACGGGATGCCGCGCGGGTCCGTCCGCTCGACCAGTTGGTCGGAGTACACGCGACGACCCAGGCGCGTGACCTCGAAGCCGCCGGACTCTTCGAGTGTCACGGCGGGGACGTTCACATTGATGAGCTCGCCGCGCGACAGACCCTCTCGCAGGATGTTGCGGGCGACCGCCGTCGCGGCGTACCCCGCGAGCGTGAAGTCGGGATGCTCGTAGTACTCCTGCGAGATCGCGAACGCCGGGCAGTTGTTGATGACCGCCTCCATCGCCGCGCTCACGGTGCCGGAGTACGTGATGTCGTCGCCGAGGTTCGCGCCGTAGTTGATGCCAGACGCGACGAGGTCGAAGCCGTGCCCGAAGTAGCCGAGGAAGGCCAGGCTGACGGCATCGGTCGGCGAGCCGTCGACCGAGTACGCGAGCGAGCCGTCCTCGAGCGTCCGTTCACGGACGCGGAGCGGCCGCATGAGCGTCTTCTGATGGCCGACCGCGCTCTGGTTCGTGTCGGGCGCGACGACCGTCACGTCGCCCATCCCGTCGAGTGCCTGCTTGAGCGCCAGCAGGCCGCGAGACTCGACGCCGTCGTCGTTCGTGACGAGGATGCGGGGCTTGCTCGTCCACTCGGGCACCGGTCGACTCGGCGTCCGGAGCGCCCTGGGGCCGCCGCGCTCGGCGCCACCGGCCAATGGCTCGCCACGCTCCTTGTCGAGGTCCCGCCGCTCGCTCCTGGCACGCTCCCGGGTCATGTCGGGGACCTCGGCTCGCGCGGCGGCAGCTTCGCGGGGCGTGGTGACGTCGTCGGGCTGCTTCGGGTCGTCGCTCACGATTCGGACACGTCGGCGGCCTGGCCCGGCGTCGGTTCGCGCGGTACCACCACCGGGCGCCCCTCGCGCTCACTGACACGCTTTGCGGCACGTCCGGCGACCGACCGGTCACCCGCCGATCGATGCAGGAAGTGGAAGAAGAAGGACGACACGACCGCCGCGATCGGGATCCCGAAGATCGCCCCGGGGACCCCCGCGATCTTCGACCCGACGAGGACCGAGCCGAGGACGACGATCGGGTGGATGCCGACAGCGCCCTGCATGATCCGCGGCTGGAGCGCATTCATGACCACCATCCACCCGGCGGCCATGATCACGAAGGCCGGGACCAGCGCGTCGGGCTTCGTCACGAGCGCCACCAGCACGGGCGGTGCCCACGCGACGAACGGACCGAAGAACGGGATGGCCATCAGGACGCCCGCCGTCGTCGTGGAGAGGGCCGTCAATTCGAGGCCGAGGACGGCGTGGGCGAGCATGGCGACGCCGAAGTACACGAGACCCATGAACGCCTGGCCGCGGAGGAAGCCTCCGAACGACCGGGCCACCGACGTCTGGAGGAGACGCGCCTCCTCGGCGTAGGCCGGCGGCACCAGGCGGAAGAGGAAGGCCATGATCTGATCGCGGTCGATGACCATGTAGATCGACAGGATGAAGACGATCAGGCCTGTCCCGATGGCGCCGATACTGGCCACCGCGATCGCCTGCAGCGGGACGATCAACTGGGCGGCGAGGCCGTCGAGGTTGTCGAGGATGGCCTGCGCCTGGGCGGCCAGGTCGACCTGCCCGAGTCCGATCGACGTCAGCCACGTCTGGGCCGGGGCGACGATCTCCCGGATGTTCTGACGGATCGTCGGGAGTGACTCGGCGAACTGGGTGATCGAGGTCGACAGCGCCTGGGCGATGATGAGGATCAGGAACACGATGATCGCCACGATCACCGTGTAGACGAGGACGGTGGCAAGGACCCGCGGCAGCCGCGGGATCAGGTCGACGATCGAGGTGACGACCGGGCTGATGATGAACGCCAGCAGCCAGGCGAGGAAGAAGGCCAGCAGGACGTCGCCGAAGAAGCCGATCGCCGACGCCGCAAGGTTGACGGCCACGAAGAACAGAACGACGGTCCCGAGCACGAGGATCGCGCTGACGAGCCGGCGCTCGCGACCACCTGGTGCGATCGCGTCGAGCATGACGCGCTAGCGCAGCCCCATCTTGTCGCGCACCTCGTCCATCGTGGCCTGGGCGATAGGGCCGATCCGCGCGGCACCTTCCTCGAGGATCCGGTCGATGCGGACGGGATCGGCCATCAGGCCTGCGTAGCGCTCGCGGGCCTCGGCGTAGTTCGCGAGGATCCGCTCGGCGAGCAGTTTCTTGGTGTCGACGCAGCCGGTCCGCGCCGTCCGCTCGCCGTCCCAGATCACCTCGTAGTCGTCCCCGTACGAGCGGTGGAGCTGACAGACGTTGCAGACCTCGGGCCGGCCCGGATCGGTACGGAGGATGCGCTTGGTGTCGGTGACCATCGACATGACCTGCTTTCGGATCACATCCTCCGGGGCGAAGATGTCGATGGTGTTGCCGAGGGACTTGCTCATCTTCCGAACGCCATCCGTTCCGAGCACGATGGGCGCCTCGGTGTGGACGGCCTCCGGCTCCGGGAACGTCTCGCCGTAGCGGTTGTTGAAGGCCCGGACGATCTCGCGCGACAGTTCGAGGTGAGCGGCTTGATCCTTGCCGACGGGCACGAGTGACGCCTTGTAGATGACGATGTCGGCCGCCTGCAGGACGGGGTACGTCAGGAGCCCGTGGTTGATGTCATCGGGCTGGTTCTGCCGCTTCTCCTTGTAGGTCGGCGTCCGCTCCAGCCAGCTGACTGGTGTCACGGTCGTGAGCAGCCAGGCGAGCTCGGTGACCTCGGGTCGATGGCTCTGCACGAAGAGCGTGCAGCGTTCCGGGTCCAGGCCGAGCGCGAGGAGGCCGGCGGCCATCTCGCGTGTCTGGCGACGGAGTCGATCGGCGTCGTGGAGGCTCGTCAGCGCGTGGTAGTCGACGATGCAGTAGATCGCCTCGTACTCGTACTGGAGCTTGACGTAGTTGCGGATCGCCCCGAGGTCGTTGCCGATGTGCGGCACGCCCGACGGCTGGATACCCGAGAAGATCCTCGGCTTGGCGGCGGGCGCCTCCACGGGGGAGGGAGCGGGGAGGATCTCGGTCGCCATCGTGCGGGAGTGTACTGGACGGTCCTCCACGGACGGCCGTCGTCACCCGCGGTCTGAGGCTCCGGGCCAGACGGGTCCGGCGGTCAGGGCGGCTCGGCGGTCAGGGCGGCACAGGTACGAACTTGGCCCGAGTCGCACCCGGGGACCGTTATGTCACGGGATCGCGGGTTTCCTGGCAGATGTCGCACCCGGGGACCGTTATGTCCCGGGATCGCGGGTTTCTTGGCAGAAGTCGCACGCGGAGACGCGTTAGGTTCGATCTTTCCCTGGAACGACGCTCGATGAGCCTTACCGTTCCCCCCGCGAAACTTCTGCCACGAAATGCCGAGACGACTATTCCTCGCCGATGTCCTCGTTCCAGATGTCGGGATGTGCAGCGATGAACTCGTCCATCAGCGACTTGCACTCGCTCGAGTCCAGGTTCACCACCTCGACGCCGCGTGACCTCAGCAGGTCCTCGGCGCCCATGAACGTC
>DATHTG010000015.1:0-5428 GCA_035463515.1 Candidatus Limnocylindrales bacterium | reverse complement strand
GAGCTCGCCCGTCATCTCCTCGTGGATCGTGCACACGAATCGATAGGTCCCGTTCGCGAGCGGCCCGATCGCCAAGGTCTCGGACATGCCCGGATCGACGATCGCGTTGGTCCCGGCCGTTACCCCCGTCGTGAACACGAGGTTGTGCGCAACGGCCGATGCGTTGCGGAACGTCAGTCGCAGAGGCGTGCCGGCGGGAACGCTGACGTCCGGCGGCGCGAACGCCAGGCGCTCACCCGGGGCGGTGCTGACCGTCACCTCGGCAGGCCCCGATCCACCGGGCCCCGCCTGGGCCCCCACCGTGCAGGCAGCGACGGCGAGCGCGAGGCCGACGAGCCTCGATGCATCGCGGCGAAGGATCGCTAGCGGATATCGACGCACGCGGTGTAGGTCTTCAGGTCGTCGTTCGACTTATGGATGTTCACCGCCAGGCCACCGGCGAACAGCTCGTCGATGGTCGCGGGGACGACCGTCGTGGAGGTCCCTGCCTTGACGTTCTCGAGCGGGAACTTGGGCTGTGGCGTCAGGTTCGCGCAGGTCCCCGGGTGGATGTGTGCCGGCATGTCCGGATTCGCCCCCGGATCGACGCTGATGTCGACGCGGGTGCGTCCGCCCAGGTCCGCGAAGGAGACGTTGCCGGTCACGCCCGATGCGTTCAGGGTCTGGAGCGCGATCGTCCGGGTGGCGGCCGGGGCGCCGGGCCGCAGCGCGATGACGACGCCTGCGACGACGATGATCGCCGCGACGGCGAGGACGAGCGCGAGGAGTCGAGTCGAGGGCGCCGTGCGCCGGGCGGTATCCGTGGTGGACGTCATGATCGGACCTCGTGGTGCGTGGATCGGTCGGCCGTGGTTGCACGGGCGCGTGTCGCCCGGCGCTTGGTGGGATCCGTATTCGCCGATCGGGTGGCGTCTCGCCCGGCGCTCACGGCCGCAGTGCCGTCGGCGAGCAGCCCCGTCATCTCGGTCGGTTCCATCGGCCGCGCGAAGAGGTAGCCCTGACCGCGGGTCGCTCCGAGCGACTCCAGGGCACGGCGCTGCTCGTCTGTCTCGATGCCCTCGGCCACCGTGTCGAGACGCAGCGTCTCGCTGAGGTCGAGGATCGAGCGGACGAGCGCGTTCGAATCGGCGCCGTCGTCGAGCGCGGCCACGAACGAGCGGTCGATCTTGAGGGTGTCGATCGGGAACTGGCGCAGGTAGCTGAGCGACGAGTAGCCGGTCCCGAAGTCGTCGATCGCGAGGCGGATGCCGAGTGTCTTGAGCGCGCGGAACGCGGCGACGGTGGACTCGACATCGCGGACGAGCGTGGTCTCGGTGATCTCGAGCGTGAGGCAAGCCGGATCGAGACCCGACGACGCAAGTGCCCGCGAGACATCGCTGACGAGGTCAGCGTCGGTGATCTGCCGACCCGACAGGTTCACGCTGATCGTCAGGTCCGAGCGTCCGGTCTGCTCCTGCCACATCCGTGTCTGGCGGCACGCCGTCTGGAGGATCCAGCGGCCGAGCTCGACGATCAGGCCGTTCTCCTCCGCAAGCGGGATGAATTCCGACGGCGGGATCGAGCCCTTCTCGGGATGGTCCCAGCGCATGAGCGCCTCGGCGCCGGTGATGCGACCCGTCTCCATGTCGACGATCGGCTGGTACGCGACGCGCAGCTCGCCTCGCTCCAGGGCTCCCTGCAGGTCGGCCTTCGATTCCATGCGTGCGACGGTGGCCTCGTACAGGCGGGCTTCGTAGGTTGCGTGGCCGTCGCCGCCGCGCGACTTTGCCGCGTACATCGCGATGTCGGCGCGCCGTAACAGCTCGTCGGCATCGCCACCGTCGACGTCATGGATCGCGATGCCGATGCTCGCTCGCACGGTCGTCTCGCGATCGCCGAGGTCGAATGGCTCGCGAAGCGCGGTGAGGATGCGGTCCGCGGCCGCCTGCGCTTCGGTCGGATCCGACTCCTCGACGATCACCGCGAACTCGTCGCCGCCGAGCCGCGCCACCGTGTCCCCAGCGCGCGTCGCGGCCTGCAGGCGCCCCGCGACCGCGACCAGGAGCCGGTCGCCCTCGGCATGTCCGAACCGGTCGTTGACGGCCTTGAAGTCGTCGATATCGAGATACAGCACGGCGGTCGGGAGCGCGCCGCGGGACGCGCGCGCGAGCGCGTGACCGAGCCGATCCCGGAACAACGATCGGTTCGCCAGCCCCGTCAGGACGTCGTGGAACGCCTGGTGACGCAGCTGTTCCTCGAGCGCCTTGCGCTCGGTGCTGTCGCGGTAGTTCACGACGATCCCGCCCACCGCCGGGTCGTCGAGCAGGTTCTTGCCGATCGCTTCGAGCGTGCGCCATGACCCATCGGCGTGGCGGGCACGGAACTCGAATGTCGCTTCGGAGCCGCCGGCGGCGGCGATCTCGGCGAAGCGCCGCCGGACGGACTCGCGATCGTCGGGGTGGATCTCGGTCGTGGCTGCCTGGCCGATGCCCGCGTCGGGCGATCGGCCGAGGATACGCTCGACCGCGGGGCTCTCGTACTTGATCTGTCCATCAGCTCCGAGCACCACGACGCCATCGGAAGCGTTGCGCACCAGCGATCGGAAGCGTTCCTCGCTGCGCTGGAGGTCGACCATGAGCACGCGTTCCGTGGTCGCCTGCTCTTGGAGCCGCCTGTTCTGCGCGGCGAGGACGGTCGCCGTCCCGCCGAACGCGAGGACGATGAGGCCCGTCAGCAGGCTGGACGCGATCAGCGCCACGAGGAAGACGACGAACCGCGTCGCGTCGATGCGCTCCTCGATGCGCTGTGCGTCCTGGTACACGTCGTAGACACCGATCGGGTTGCCGTCGACCATGCCGCGGATCGGCACGAAGAGCTCGAGGAATCGGCGCTTCGCGCTCGGGTCGCCGTTCACGGGAGGGCCGGCAGGGTTGGGAGCGCCGCCTTCACCGGCGTCAACGTAGCGAGCGACGCCCTCGCCCGAGTAGGCACTGCCGAGTTCCGGCCCGATCGAGAAGCGTCTTCCCCGCAGCTCGGGATCGCTCGAGTAGACGATCCGACCGTCTCGCGACCAGATGCTCACCCGCCGGAGCTCGCCGGATTGGGTCAACCGCTCGAGCTGGCTGTCGATGGCGGCGTTGCGCGGGCTGTCGAGATCGAGGCTCGTTTCACCTAGGCCGGGGTCAAGGTAGCCGCGGACGATGGCCTCGATGTTCTGCACGGCCGACTCCTTGGCGCTCTCCCGCAGGGCGTCGGCAGCGCTGTTCGAGACGACGACCGCCATCCCCACGATCACCGCGACGGCGGGGAAGATGACGAGCGCGTGGAGACCCGACGGGCGCGGGCGACGCCCGGCCGAGGCGAGAGCGGCACGAAGATCGATGGATCGCACGGTGCTGGGACGCAACGTACGAACGCGAGATGGGGTCCGCCATGGCCGATTCGTACCGGCACGCCCACCGCGCCGGTAGGCTGCGCCGGTGGAGGAGGGGTGTTGATGGACGAAGCCAGCGCGAGGTCGCTGCTCCAGCAGACGGAGGAGACCTCTGCGCGCGTCATCGGTCCGGATGGCAAGGACGCCCTCGCGTCGATGGAAGCGCGCCTGCCCGAGAGCCTCGAGGCGATCGATCTGTTCGTCGCCGGGGCTTGGATCGACGAGGCACTGCGGCTCGTCAATGCCCTCTATCGATACTGGATCACGTCTCGCCGGTTCGACGAGGGAGCCGCCACGTTCGCGCGGGTCTTGTCCGCGCCGGGCGGGTCGGACGTGCTCCGTGGCCGCGCCCTCATGTGGGCGGGCTTCATGCCGTTCTGGGCTGGAGACGACGAGCGGGCTGCCGCCCTGTTCGACGCCGCGCTGCAGACGGGTCGGCGGATCGACGATCCGTTCTTGATCTCGGGTTCACTGGGCGGGCTCTCGCGCATCGCGTTGCGCTCGGATGTCGCGGAGGGACGTCGGCTCGCTCGTGAGGCATATGACGTCAGCACCGCTGCCGGAGATGAGGCCGGGCTGTCCAACGCGCTCCACCTTCTCGGTGTCGGCGCGCAGATCGCGGGAGACCTCGATGAGGCTCGCGAATGGATGCGCCAGCGACTGGCCCTGGTCCGACGCCAAGGCAACGAGCTGATGGTCGCGTCAGAGGCTGGCAACCTGAGCATGGTCGAGCGCCAACTCGGCAACCTCGATGAGGCGGAGGCGCTCGCGCACGAATCGCTTGATATCAGCGAACGGATCGGTGACACCTTCACGCCGCCATTCATGCTGAGCGGACTAGCATCGATCGCGCTCGAGCGGGGCGAAGCCGCCCGAGCCGCGACGCTCCTCGGCGCCGCCGAGGCACACATGGAAGCGACGAACATGGCGTGGCCGCCCGACGAGCGGCCGCATTACGAGGTCCTGCTCGAGCGATTGCCCGAGGCCATGGGAAGCGCCACGTTCGAGGCGGCACGAGGCGAGGGCCGGGCGCTCGACCTGGCCTCGGGGATCGCGTTCGCGCGTTCGGATCGGGCGCCGTCCTGACGCGCCGCGCGTCGTCCCGCCTTTGGCAGGCGGCTGCAATCCACGATGTCACTTGTCCGCTTCTGACGGCACGGGCGGCGCGAGAGAGTTCCCGTCATGGAAAGTCGCCTGAAGCTGCTCGGGCACCCAATCCACCCCATGCTCATCGTCTTCCCGCTCGGCCTCCTCGCCACGGCCGTCATCTTCGACATCCTGTACGTCGTGACCGGCAATGCCGATCTCGCGACCTTCTCCTACTACGCCATGATCGCGGGCGTCGTCGGCGGACTGCTGGCGGCGGTCTTCGGTCTCCTCGACTGGACCAAGATCCCCAAGGACACGCGGGCCCGTCGCATCGGTGCGATCCACGGCGGCGGCAATGTGGTCGTCACCGGCCTGTTCCTGCTGAGCCTCGCATCCCGGTGGGGTGATCCGGACTATCTGCCCAGCACCCTGCCGATGATCATCGGCCTGCTCGGCGCGGTTCTCGCTCTCTTCACGGCGTGGCTCGGCGGTGAACTCGTGTACCGGCTCCGCGTCGCCGTCGACGACGACGCGAACCTGAACGCCTCGAACTCGATCTCGCGCGAGGGGATCGCCGAAGTCCGAACCTGATCCGTGGGCGGACGCCTGGCCGTCGGGATCAGTGTCACGTGGGTCGCGCTCGCCTTCCTCGGTGACGGCCTGTCGGCCCTGGTCCTCCCGACCGTCCTCGCCCCCACGCCTGATGCCGCGACCTCGCTCGGGCTGATCACGTTCGTCGGTCTTGGACTCGCGGTCATGGTCCAGCCGATCGCCGGAGGGTTGTCCGACCGACTCCGCGCATGGGCCGACCGCCGCTGGTACATGGCGGCTGCCGCGATCCCGACGCTCATCGGGCTGGCGATCCTGGCCCGATCCGAGGGAGTGATATGGCTCGCGGGCCTCGGATACCTGGCCGCCGTCCTCGCC
>DATHTG010000014.1:0-3500 GCA_035463515.1 Candidatus Limnocylindrales bacterium | reverse complement strand
CGTTCTGACCGAATGTCTGAAGCAGCTGTCGGTCGCCGAGAAGGCGAGCGAGCCGATCGGCGAGGGCATCAGGGTCTCGCGGCTCGACGAGGAAGCCGGTTTCCCCGTCACGGACCGAGTATTTGATGCCTCCCACGTTCGAACCGACGACCGGCGTGCCACAGGCCATCGCCTCGAGCGGGGTGATGCCGAAGGGCTCGTACCACGGGGTCGACACGAAGACGTCGGCGGCGGCGTAGAAGGCGGCAAGCTCGGCACGGTCGCGCCGCCCCACGAATGTGACGAGGTCGGCGACACCGAGGGTCTCGGCCAGTGCCATGAGCCGTGCGAGCTCCTCGTCTCGGTGGCGATCGGCGTTCCTGTCCTGACCGCCGACGACGAGCAGACGAGCGGGCTCGTGATAGACGTGCCGGAGCCGACCCAGCGCCTCGATGACCGTATCGATGCCCTTCCGCCGCACGATCCTGCCTAGCTGCAGGATGACCCGTTCCTCAGGATCGATCCCCAGCGCGAGGCGCGCCTCTGTCTGATCGCGCGGGGAGAACTCGGCCGGGTCATAGCCGCACGGGACGATCGTCACGCGAGCCGGGTCGGCGCCGTACAGCCGGACGAGGTCGTCCTCGTCCTGCGGGCACTCGGCGATCACGCGGTCGGCTGCAGCGGTCACGTCTGCCTCGATCGTCTCGCGCTGCGGCGGGAAGCCGTCGTCCGGGCCCTGGTGCATCCGGCGGACCTTGCCGAGCGCATGGAACGTGACGACGAACGGGACGTCGAGTGCGTCGCGGAGCCCTGCTGCCACCTGACCGGACATGAAGAAGTTCGCATGGACGATGTCGTACCGACGCCCGTTGCCGACCCAGTCGCGCAGCATCCAGCGCAGGAACTCGGGCATGTGCGCGAGCAGCCGCTCCTTGGCGATCGGTTCGGGTGGGCCGGCCGGGACGTTGATCACGCGGAGATCCGGCGAACAGTCGACGACGATCGGCAGCGACGCGTCGTCCCGACGCGTATACACGTCGACCTTGTCGCCCATCGCCGCCAGGTGTCGGGCGACCTGGGCGACATACACGTTCTGGCCGCCGGCGTCGACACCGCCGAGGACCGCAAGCGGCGACGCATGCTCGCTGATGAGCGCGATCCGCCGATTCATGCCGTCACCGCCACGCGTCGTTCACGACGCTGACCGCTCCGTGCTCGGCCGCGACCGACCACGTCGGCGAACGCCCGCGACCACTCGGCCGCGAAGCGGTCGATCGAGAAGCGTTCGATGGCGATCCGTCGGCCGGCTTCGCCGAGACGTGCCGCAAGAGCGTGGTCCCGGAGGAGTGCTTCGGCGCCCTCGATCAGCGCGGCGGGGTCGGTGCCGATGACACCGGACCTGCCGTCCTCGAGGACCGTCGGCATCTCCGTCGTGGCGAGGGCGACGATCGGGAGCCCGACCATCATCGCCTCGCAGACGGCCATGCCGAAGCTCGTGTAGCGGACCGGGTGGAGGAAGAATCGGTACCGGGCGGAGAAGGCGGCGAGTTCCGTCCGACGTACCTCGCCGAGACCGCCATGCTCCGTCGAGTGCATGCCGACGAGGTCGATCGGCAGCCGTTCACGTGCGCGGTCGTAGACGTCGCGGCCGACGCGCCGACCTCGGGAGCCGATGTCGTTGAGCACGACCAGTCCTCGCTCCAGCTCACCAGTCCAACGGACGCCGGGGTCGACGACCCCGTGCTCGATGACTCTCGTCGGCGTTCGACCGTTGTCCCACATCAACTCGTTGAACGCAGTCACATGGACGAGCAGGACCCCGGCGTCGTCCACGGGATGTCGGGCTTCCGTCGGGTCCGCCCACGGCGGGTCGTGCTCGACGTAGATCCGCGGTCCACGGAGTTGGGCGTCGGAGAGGATCCGCGGGCCGTCCTCGCGCCAGTTCTTGGCGTGCTGGAACAGCACCAGGTCCACGTCGAGGTCGCGGACCTCGTCCTCGGCGATCTCGTGGACCCGGTCTGTCGGCCAATCCCATCCGCCGATGCCACCGTGCCGCTCACCACCCTCGTCCCGTACCGGCAGGAAGAACTCGTGACCGGTCCTGACGAGCGAGTCGAGATAGCTGCCGTGGACATGCCAAGTCAGGATGCGGAAGGGCGGCACGGGACTCGGCGGCATGCGGTGATCTCCCCGGTGATTGCTGTCTGGGACGGTGCTCCCAGTGTCACCGGGGACTGCTTGCCGGAGTGCCGGTGGGAAGAAAGGTGAGGTTACAGAGGGCTGTAGGAGCCGCCTGAGCGTGCCGTTTCGCCGGGAACGGCGTCCCGGTGTGTCTCCGTCTGCGTCGTCACCGGGCGTTCGAGCAGATCCGCCTCCTCGACGTCGACGTCGGGATCGCGCGAGATCCGGAACGTGCGGATCTCGAACGGCCCGATATCGACCTCGAACCGGCGCTGCCACAGCGGCAGGTCCACGACGCCGCGGGCCGCCCGTCCGCTCGTCTCCACGACGCGGACGACGAGGCCCTCGCCATCCTCGGCGAGCTTGACCGCGCCCAGCACGAGGTTGTCAGGCTCGACCGCCGCGTGACTGGCCGTGTCCGGGAGGCGCCCGGAGTGGCCAGATTCGAGCAGCACGGTCGACCGCTGGTTGAGCTCCGTGGCGGCACGCGTGAGACGTGCGTCGGCCCACGTTCCGCGGTGGGGCAGGAGCGACAGGGTGAACCGCTGGACGCCGAGATCCTGGAACTGATAGCGAACGCCAGGCTTGGGCGTCATCGGCTCATGGTGCGCGTAGATCGGGCTCCGGACGGCGGTGATGCCGATCTCCCCGTCGTGGACGTCGAATGCGTACTTCGAGTCGTTCAGCACGCTCAGCCCGAACACACCCTCGGTCTCGGGGATCGGTCCCGCCAGGTCGACCCAGCGTTGGCCGGGTTCCTCGTCACCGCTCGCCGGGCGCCGGATCGCGCCGTACGGGACCTCGAACCAGGCGTCGTCCGCGGCGATCGACGTCGCGAAGCGGACCTTCGCGAGATGCGACTTCTCGCGCCAGTCCAGGATCACCCGCATCTCGATCGATCTCGAGTTCGCGCCGAGGATGAAGTCGATCGTGCAGCGCGACCCACCGTACGCGGCGTCGACCCGGAGGAGCCCCCGGACCGGGCCACGTTCGACGAGCTCCGGAGGGCTGGTCCGCTCGAACCGGCCGACCTCGTCGCGGTAGGTGAGCATCCGGTGGCCCCACGTGTCCGAGGTGTCGGCGACGATGGCGACGCGCGACCCCGGGCGGATCACGTCGGCGACGTCACGCCCGTCTTCGCGAAGCACGAGCGACGCGATATCGCCCGTATCCGGGTCCAGCTCGAGTCGCAGGTGATCGTTCTCGAGGACGGCCGCCTCCGCCCGAAGCGTGCCCGGATCCGGTCGCGGGACATCGGGCGTGACGCGATAGGTCCGATAGCCGAGCGGCGGGAGATCAGCCTCGAAGCACAGCCTCGACCGCCACGTCAAGACCGTCGC
>DATHTG010000013.1:0-4360 GCA_035463515.1 Candidatus Limnocylindrales bacterium | reverse complement strand
AGGACCTGCCGTGAACGCCATCGAACGCATCGTCATCGTCGGGGCGGGGCTGGCTGCTGCTCGGGCTGCCGAAGCACTTCGCACCGAAGGGTATGAGGGGTCGATCACGATCCTCGGTGATGAGCCGGAGCGACCCTATCTGCGCCCTCCGCTCTCCAAGGAGTACCTCCGCGGCGAGAGCGAACGCGAGAAGGTCTACGTCCACCCGGCGACCTTCTACGCGGAGCAGCGGATCGATCTCCGGCCAGGGACCACCGTCCGCACGATCGAGCCCGCGGCGCGAGAGGTCGTCCTCGACGACGACGAGCGCCTGCCGTTCGACCGGCTGCTCGTCGCGACCGGCGCGCGGCCGCGGACGCTGCCCGTGCCCGGGGCCGAGCTGCCCGGCGTCGTGACCCTGCGCACTGTGGCCGACGCGGACGCGATCCACGCGGCCGCGATGGATGCCGAGCGGATCGTGGTGATCGGTGCCGGCTGGATCGGCAGCGAGGTCGCCGCGTCGCTTCGGATGCTCGGCCGAACGGTCGTCCTGATCGCGCCGGACGCCGCGCCGCTCGAGCGCGTCCTTGGATCGGAGGTCGGCTCCGTGTATCGAGACCTGCACCTCCGGCACGGCGTCGACTGGCGACCGGGCACCACGGTCCAGCGGATCAGCGGGAGCGACCGGGTCCGGGGAGTCGAGACCTCGACCGGCGAGCGGATGGCGGCCGACCTCGTGGTCGCCGGCATCGGCGTTCAGCCGCGGACGGAGCTGGCGGTTGCGGCGGGCCTCGCGGTCGGCGACGGGATCGAGGTCAGTGCGACCCTCGAGACATCGGTGCCCGGGATCTTCGCAGCGGGCGACGTCGCCTCGGCGTGGCATCCCTTCTACGAGCGACGTGTTCGAACGGAGCACTGGGCGAACGCGAAGTTCCAGGGCGCGGCTGCCGCCCGATCGATGCTCGGCCGGACCGCTCCATACGATCGGATCCCGTACTTCTACTCCGACCAGTACGACCTCGGCATGGAGTACACCGGCTGGGCCGCGGCCTCGGACCGGCTGGTCGTTCGCGGCAGCCTCGCCGATCGGCAGTTCATCGCCTTCTGGGTCCGTGACGGTCGAGTCGTCGCCGGCATGAACGCGAACACCTGGGATGTCGCGAAGCCGATCGAGCGGCTGATACGCTCGCGGGCAACCGTTGAGCCGGAAGCGCTCGCCGATGCCTCCATCCCGATCGACGATCTTGCCGGCATGGCCGCGCCGGCCTGATCCCGCGGTCGCGCGCGCGGTTGCGCATCTCGATCGGGCCGCGCTGGGCCCCACAACGTCGGCCAGGGCCGCGTCATCGCCGGGCGTTCTCCAGGCGGCCGAGGGCATCAAGGACCTCGGTCACGACGCGGGCCAGCGGCGCGAACGGAAGATCGAGCCGGATCGTGGCGGACTCCGTGAGCATCGCGTTGTACGGCGCCCCACTCCCGGTCTGGGCTCGGAAGTCCGTCCGGACGAGGACGATCGGCTTCTTGCCGTAGGCGTAGCCGCACTCCCACGCGGTGCCCGAGTCGGGATCCGGACCATCCGTGATCGCCACGAGCGCGTCCGCCCAATCGATGCCGCGTACGTCCGTGCTGAAGATGCCCGGCGCATCCATGCCAGGCTCCTGCTCCTGCGGCAGGAACACCTCGTGGCCCGCGTCACGGAGGGCCGTCGCGAGAGCGCCGTTCCAATCCCGTTCGGCGGACGTGAAGAGCGGGCCGGCGATGTACAGCCTCATCGGGTCGAGTATCACCGAGTCCGCTACCGGGTTGCCTGACTTTCGGCCACCCGACGCTGCAGGATGGCCTTCAGCCTGCCGAGGTTGGCCCCGTACTGCCGGCGGACCATCCGGACCATCAAGGGTTCGAACAGCCTGGAGAACCCGCTCAGCTCGATCTCGTCCGTGGGAGTGACCAGCGTGCCGCCTGCGTCGGGCCCGAATGGGTCGCGCCCGAAGACCTTGCCGCCCGCGGGCGCGGCGGCGGATCCAGCCGGCGGCGATGGGGCGGTGGCGTTCGGCGAGCAGGCGACGAGCCCGCAGAGACCGGCCAGGCTGGTGGCGCGAATCAGGCGCTCGGCGATCATCGCGCGCCTCCAGGTCGGTTCAGCGTTTCGAGCAGGGTGTCCTCGGCCGCCGTGGCATCCGCGGAGCTGAGGTATTCGACGTTCGGGTCCCCGTCGATCGGCCGGGTGAACCCGGCTTCTGGGCCCTCGGCCTCGGCGACGTCCACCCGGGCGGGAGTGAACGACCCGAGCGGGTAGCCAGCTGCCAAGGCCGCTGCGAGCGGGTCCCACAGGTAGTCCGTGCCATCGGTCATGAACGGGTGGGTGTCGAAGAGCTCGGCGAGCACCAGCGCTCCCGGACCGGTCGCCTCTTCCCGGACGCGCTCCGCATAGGCCGTGGTGACGGGCACCTGGCCCGTGCCGTCCAAGCTGACGAGTCGCACCCGGAGCCCCGAATCGATGACGGTCTGGGCCGCCGTCGGGTCGACGTAGATGTTCCACTCGGCGACGTGGTTGTCCGGCGGTCCGCCGAATGAGACGTTGCCGGGGACGTGCAAGGCCCCGCCCATGACCGTCACGGGGCCGAGGCGGGCGGCCAGATCGGGGTCCCCATCGAGCGCAGCGGCGAGATTGGTCAGCGGGCCGAGGGTCAGCACGTGCAGCCCATCCACATCGATGCTGGTCTTGGTGATGAGCTGAGTGGCATCCCCGGCGAACGGCTGGCGTGCCGTGGCTGGCAGGGCCAACCCGGAGCCAGCGTCGACCCCGGCTCGCCATGCATCGGGGAAGGCATGGTCGCCGGCCATCGGGGTGTCGCGACCGCACGCGACGGCGATCGTCGGAGCGTCCAGGCGCTCGAGCAGGCGCAGGGCGACGTCGACGCCCTCGCGGCAGTGCGCCTCACCTGTGCCCGACACGGTGATGGCCTTGATATCGACCTCGGGCGACGCGAGGAGGAAGGCGATCGCCACGAGATCGTCGGGCGCGACATCGGTGTCGATGAGCACGGAGAGTGGGACGCCCGCGGCGTCCGTCGAGGCGGTGGACGCCGAGGCACCCGGGCTGCACCCGCCGACCACCATCAGGCCGAGCACGACCAGTGCTGCCGGCGATCGAAACACGTTGCAAGACATAGTCATGTTGGCCTCTCTTCGAGGATATTTCGGCTACCGGGCCGCTCACCGAGTCCATCAGGAGCGGCTCCTGGACCCATGTGCACAGAGATCGTTCAGCGGCCTGTCTTGCGCAACGTCCGTGACAGCGAGAGCGGGCGGCCGTCGAGGCCGCCCGCTCAGCGGATCCGATCAGGGCAACTCGCCGGTGGCGAGGGATGAGCTACGGCGACGCGGACGGCGCCACGACGGCATCCTCGGGCCGGAGCTGGACGGTCGCGAGGACCTCCTCGAACCACGCCCGATCGTACGGCGCGGACGGATCCTGCGAGAAGTCGTCGCCCGAGGCATAGAGCCCGATTTCGTAGCCGCGGCCCCCGGTAGTGACGAAGGCAAACCTGCAGTCGGCCCCGATCAGTCCGGTGGCGCCGTCGACGGCGATCGGTTCCGTTGTCGTGCATCCTTCGCTCGCCACGAGCGCCGCGACCCAATCCTCGGGCGTGGAATCGCCGATCGGCTGCGAGGCGATGTACAGGAACAGATGGTCGGCCAGGACCGGGTCTTGCAGCACGTCGAAACCGGGGTCAACGAACTGGGGGACGCCCGGGCGGTCCGTCAAGGGCTCGGTCGCCGCTCGAGCGATCCATCCCTCGGGGTAGGACACGGAGATCCCGTGCATCTGCGAGGTGAAGGTCTGGGTAAGTGGCGGAGCGGCTATGGGCGACGGGGATGGCTCGGTGGTGGCGGTCGGCGCAGGCGTGGGCGACGGCGATGCCGAAGGGGCGCCACCAACACCGCCGGGCGCAGACGGACCCAGCACCTGGGTCCCGATGACGAGCGCCACGACCGCGGCGGCGGCGCCGAGACCGTGAGAGCCGAACTTGTTCATGAAGAGGATCCTCCGCGCCGGCCACCACGGGCTTCGGCGCTGTGGGGTCGTGTCCAGCAGGTCAAGGACTGCCCCCGCGACGCGGGAAACGTCCTCGTAACGGTCCTCGCGGAGCCACGACCGGATGGCGCGGTCGACGTTCCGATCGGAGGTTCTGGTTTCGCTCATCGGACCACCTTCCGGGCCGTCGGCTGCGCGTCGTCGATGAGGGTGGTGCGCAGCTGCCGCGTGGCGTAGTGCAGTCTCGAGCCCACCGTCCCGAGCGGCGCGCCGACGATGTCGGCCACCCGGTCGAGCGGCAGGTCCAGGTAGTAGTGCAGGACCACCACCGTCCGATGGTTG
>DATHTG010000012.1:0-9608 GCA_035463515.1 Candidatus Limnocylindrales bacterium | reverse complement strand
GGCGAGCAGCAGATGGATGTTCCCACCGGCCAGCTCCATCAGTCCGAGCACGAGCCCGACCGCGAGCCAGCGCCGGCCGGTGAGCACGAACAGCGCGCCGAGCAGGACCAGCGTCCACACCGCCATGTACGCCTCCCACGGCAGCGCGCGGATCGGCTGGAGGAGCTGCAGGAACGCAGGCGAGTACACGTAGGCGATCGGATCGGTCCAGTCGGACCGTGCATAGGGGTCGGCCAACGAGGGGAACCAGTAGCAGTACGCATCCTGTCCCGTGCCCCACAACCGACCCCACGGCGACGAGAACACGACGATGGCCAGCCACGTGATCACGGCCAGCCCGGGCCCGACGGTGGGGTGCCTGTCGAGCCACTCTCCGAGGGCGCGGATGCGGTGCGCGGACGCCTCCCCGATGCGTCCGGTCAGCGCCACCCGTGCCGTACCATTCCGCCGTGCCCAACCTGCAGTTCCCGCGTCCGCTGCCGCGTCCGCGCCGCCGTTCGGTCGGCGAGGCCGACGTCGTCATGCCTGAGACGGTGGCGGATCCGGAGATCATCGAGGCGGCGGGCGTCCGTTGGATCCATATCGAATCGCCCCGTTCGGCCGATCGCGACTGGCTGGAAGAGCACTTCGATTTCCACCCGCTCGACTACGAGGACGTCTTCTCGCGCAACCAGCGCCCGAAGCTCGACCAGTACGACGACTACGTCTTCATCGTGCTGCACTTCCCCCTCTTCGACAAGGACAGCGGCCGCATCCTGACCGCTGAGCTGGACCTGTTCATGGGCGAGGACTTCCTCGTCACGATGCCGAACATCCCGCTGCCGCCGCTGTCGGCGATGTTCGAGCGCTACCGCGAGAAGGAGGACCTGCGCGAGGAGGTCTTCTCGAAGGGCTCGGGCTACCTGCTCTACAAGATCGTCGACACCGGCGTCGATGCATCGTTCCCGATGCTGCGCAAGACCGCGCTCAAGCTCGAGCGCCTCGAGGACGACATCTTCGAGGGGCGCTCATCGGAGATCGTGCGTGACATCTCCGATACGAAGCAGGAGATCATCAACTTCCGCAAGATCGTCCGCCCCCAGCGCGCGGTCCTCCGCGACCTCGAACGGACGAAGCAGCGCTACCTCCAGGAAGAGCTGGAGATCTACTTCGACGACATCTCCGACGCCGCGGAACGCATCTGGGACACGCTCGAGAACTACAAGGAAGTCATCGAGGCGCTCGAGTCGACGAACGAGGCGGTGCTGTCGCACCGGCTGAACGACTCGTTCCGCATCCTCACGGCTGCCAGCGTCGTGCTGCTGCCGCTGACGCTCATCGCGAGCATCTTCGGGATGAACGTCCTGTTCCCCGGCGAGGGCGAGGGCGTCACGTTCTACCTGATCCTCGCCTTGATGGCGGTCCTGCTGGTCGCGCTCGTCATCCTGTTCCGGCGGCGCGGCTGGCTCTAGGGCAGCCGCGCCGCGTCGATCCGACCGGTCAGCCGGGCAGGTCGCGCTCCTCGGGCCCGACGTAGTTGACGTCCGGGCGGATCAGCCTGTTGTTGGCCGCCTGTTCGAGGGCATGCGCGGTCCAGCCGGCGTGGCGGGCCAGGGAGAACGTCGCCGGGAACAGGTCCGGCGACAGCCCGACGCCCATGAGCACCGGCGCGGCGTAGAACTCGACGTTGGTCTTGAGCGGCCGGTCGGGGTGCTTCTCGGCGAGGACCCGGAGCGCGACGTCCTCGACCTCCGTCGCGAGCTGCAGCCAGTCCGGCTTGTGCTCCATGCCCTCGGCGACCTTCCGGAGCGCGGCCGCGCGCGGGTCGTATGCGCGGTAGACGCGGTGGCCGAAGCCCATCAGCCGCTCGCCGCGTCCAAGGGCGTCGCGGACCCACTGCTCGGCGTGCTCCGTCGACCCGACCTGGGCGAGCTGATCGACCACCTCAGACGGCGCCCCACCGTGGAGGGGCCCCTTCATCGTCCCGATGGCACCGGCGACCGCCGACGCGAGATCGGATCTCGTCGAGGTGATGACGCGCGCCGTGAACGTGGAGGCGTTGAAGCTGTGCTCGGCGCCGACGATGAAGTAGGCGTCGAGGGCTCGAGCCGTACCCGGATCGGGCCGCTCCCCGGTGAGCTGGTACAGGAACCCTGCGGTCAGGTCGAGCTCGGGATCTGGGTCGATCGGTCGCTGGCCTGAGCGCAGCCTCGCGAACGCCGCCAGGGCGGACGGCGAGAAGGCCGTCAGCGCACGGGCGTGCTCCACGGTCGGCGGCCAGGGCAGCTCCTGGGTCGTGCCCCACGCCGAGACCGCGGTCCGGAGCGCATCCATCGGCTTCGCGTCGGAGGGGATCGCCTGGAGGACGTGCATGACGGCCGGCGGGACCGGTGCCGTCGGGAGTCGATGGGCGGCATCCCAGTCGCCGGTCCACAGGAGGTTGGCGACGGCGGCGTAGGTGCCGCGCTCGACGAGATCACCGATCCGATAGCCGCGGTACAGCAAGCGGCCCGCCGCGCCATCGATGTACGAGAGGCTCGTCTCGCCGGCGATGACGCCTTCGAGTCCGGGGGAATATGGCCGGCTGGCCTGGAGTGACGACTCCGCGGGCGCGTCGGCCGGCGGTGAGTCGGTCAACCGTTCCCGTCCATGGCGTTGAGGACCAGGCGCACGACGATCGCGCCGAGTGTCGCGACGACGATCGCGGCGATCAGCCCGTTGGTCGACCCGAACCCCATCTGTTGCGCGAGCCATCCGCCGATGACGCCGCCGATGATGCCGACGACGATGTTGGGCAGACAGCCCCGCGCGGTGCGTCCGCCGACGAGTGCACCGGAGATCGCCCCGGCGATGAGGCCGACGATGATCCAACCGACGATCCCGAGGTCAGGCATGCCCGGAGTATCCCACGGCGGCGCGCTTCACCGCCGCGCGCTACGCCCTCACGAACGTATCGATCGCCTCGATCAGCGCCTCGGGATGGGTGTGATGGGCGGCATGTCGTGCGCCCGGGATGACGACGATCCGCCCGTCGACGAGGGCGTCGTCGAGGGCCGCCGTCGCCTCTGCGAACTCCGACTTGCTCTCGCCGCCCAGGACCTGGAGCACGGGCTGGCGGACGCCGGCCAGCGCCTCGAGGCCGGCGGCGCCTGACCGGCCTTCCGCGCGCAGCTCGCGCGGGATCGTATGGGCCGCGGCGACGCGGAGCGGCCAGACCGGATCCGCGCGGTACGCGGCGATCGCGGCATCGTCCATGCCCACGACCCGGCGCAGGAAGGTTTCGAGGACGTCCGCTGGACGACCGGCGTCGTCGAGGGCGGTCAGCTCGTCGACGAGGGCGGAGTCGCCATATCGGACGCCCGGCGGGGTCGGTGCACCCTCGTACGAGATGACGTTCGCGATCGACTCGGAGAGCGGAGCGGCGCCGAGCGCACAACGCCCGCCGTACGAGTGGCCGATGACGGTGAGTGGCGCGCCGGCATCCGTGGCGATGGCGTCCGCGACCGCGGCGACGTCCTCGAACTCGCGCTCGATAGCGTACGGCAGCGTGTCGCCCGAGGCCCCGCGACCCCGACGGTCGATCGCGTGCACAGCGAACCGAGCGGCCAGCTTCGGGCCGATGACACGGAACGTCGTGTGATCCGCGGCCGCGCCGTGGACGAGGAGGAGTGGCGGCCCCTCGCCGGTCGTGAAGACCGCGATGCGCGTGCCATCGCGCGACTCGACGAACCGGGACGGGGAGGTCGTCGGTGGCGGCGTCACCGCGGTTCCCATCGGTACAGCACGTCCGGCTGACGCTCCATGTTCCCCGAGCCATCGCCGAAGACGACAGGCTCGAAGCCATGCTGTTCGTAGAACTGCCGCGCCCTGGCGTTCACCTGGAAGCAGTACAGCTCGAGACCGCCGGGTCGGCGTTCCTTGGCGAGGTCGAGGAGCCGGCGTCCGACCCCCCGGCCGATCCATTCCGGCGCGACGTACAGGTGTTCGACCATCGACGCGGAGAGCGCCATCAGCGCGACGACGCGACCGTCAGCGCGGTCGGCGGCGACCCACGTCTCGTGGCGAGGAAGCATCTCATCGCGCAGCCAGCGCCGCACGTCGTCGTCCGGATGCGCCGGCGGGAAATCGAACGTCGCTCGCCACGAGGCGAGCCAGACATCGCCGATGGCACCGCCGTCCTCGTCGGTCGCACGGCGGATGACGAACGCGTCGAGCTCGGCTCGCGACGCCTCGGTCGAGGTCACCGCGGGAGCTTGGCCGCTGCCGCCTCGTCGAGGATCCACGTCGCGCCATCCCGGATCGCGAGCTGGGCCGGAAGTGTGGTGGGGTCGACCGGGTCGCCGAACAGGCGGCGCACGATGTCCGCTTTCGACGTGCCGAGGACGACAGCCAGGACCCGTCGCGCGACCGTGACCGTGGCCGGATTGAGCGTGACGCGCGGCACGTGGGGCTCGATGTGCGTCGGTGCCGGGATGGCCAGCGCCCAGTCGAGGCTCTCGAACGCCGGCGAGCCCGGGAAGACGGAGAGCAGATGCCCGTCGCCGCCGATACCCACGAACAGCAGGTCGAAGACCGGGAAGCCGTCCGCCTCGGCGAGCCCGGCGGCACGCAACTCGGCTTCCAGCTCAGCGGCGCACGCATCGGCGCTGCGGCCCGCCCCGAGCGCCTCACCCGTCCGGAACGGATGCACGTTCTCCGCCGGCACGCGGATCCGGCGCCGATGGTCGTCCGAATGGACTGTCTCCCACGCCGCGGCTTCCTCGAGGATGTTCTCGAACGGCCGCAGGTTGGACAGCGGGTGGTCGCTCGGGACGAAGCGTTCGTCGCCCCACCACGTGTGGACGGCGTTCCACGCGATGGCGCCCGGACCGCGCGCCATGAGCGCCTTGTAGACCCCGATCGGGGTGGAGCCACCGGTCGTTGCCCAGTCCGCCCGTCCCGCGCGCGAGATGGCTCCGCCGAGAGCGTCGACGATGACGTCGGCCGCGGCCTCGGCCGCAGCCTCCGCGTCGCGCACCTTGATGACCTCGGGTCCGCTCATGCCCGGGGCCCGGTCGATCCGTCGCCTACCAGCTCCGCAGCCATCCTCAGCGTGCCGTCCGAGACCCGGTCGTGGCGGCTCGCCTCGATCGCCTCCGCGAGGAGGTCGACGTCGCCCCTGCGGGCCGCCAGGAAATGCCGCTCCAGCGCCTCCACGCCGTCGAGCCAGACGCGCACATGGACGCTGTCGGCCTCGGCGGTGACGTCGGCCCGCAGCTCCGACCCACGCCGATCGCACAGAAGCTCGACCCGCAGTGTCGTCCCTGACGGCAGGTCCGAGAGCACCGGGCGGATGACGACCGCCACCTCGGAGCGACCATCGGACAGCGTCGCGGTCATGCCACGTGCCATGGCCTGGCGGTTCCCGGCACCACCCTTCGACTTGGCATGCGCCGCACTCGTGTGGGAGGCGACGGCGAGCGGCTTCACCACGTGCATGCCCAACCGCGAGGCCAGCCACGCGACGTGATAGATCGGCTTGACGAGGTTGGTCGAGCCCGGAGCGCCCGACGAATCGTGGGTGCCGTACGTGACGGCGACACGCCGCACCGAGCGGAGGAAGGGCAGGAAGTCCGGATCGTCGAAGATCGACGCGATCGCCTCCCGCCAGCGCGACTGGCGGATCATCGCGAAGTCGCTGACCGAGATGCCGGTGGTGTCGGCACACGTCGCCATCTCCGCGAGTCGAGTCATCCCGTCGCCGTTCCAGGTCGAGCCGTCGACGACGAGCCGGTCAGCCGATGTGAACAGGTCCCTGGTCGCCTCGGACGTGAACGGCGGTTCGCCGGGCCACCACACGATCACCGGAAGGTCGTGGATGATGAGCGGTGTCACGAGCGCCTGGAGATGGCGCCCGGCTTCGCCCCCACAGATCAGGTGGATCGTCTCGGCGCACGTCTCGGGCGCGTCCTCGCGCGGCAGCACGCAATGGGCCTCGATCCGGGCGTCGATCCAGGACGGTCCGTCTGGGTCGGCCGACTGGACGACGATCGTCCGCGACGGATGCAGTCCGGTCAGCGCCTGGATCGTGGCCGCTCCCCGTTCCGCGATCTCCGGCCGCCGCGCGACGACGACCAGGTTCATCACATTGGTGCGTGCCGCGACGTGCCGGCCGCGCACGCCGTCGATCTCGGTCGTCAAGTCCTGCTTCGCCCAGATCCGCGACAGCTCCTTCTCGACGTCCGGGATGTTCCTGGCCCGCGCCGACCAGCGCAGGACCGGCTCGTTGAGCCTGATCAGATCCGTCGCCATCGACGTCCTTCACGGGCGATGAGCTCGTCCGCTTCCTCGGGGCCCCACGTGCCGGCGTCGTAGTTGGGGAAATCGGGCGGTGGCCCGTTCGCCCACGCCTCGATGAACGGATCGACCAGGCTCCATGCCTCCTCGACCTCGTCGGCGCGGGTGAACAGCGAGGCGTCGCCCTGGAGCGCGTCGAGGATGAGGGTCTCGTAGGCGTCCGGCGAGTCGACGCTGAACGCCGAGCCATAGGTGAAGTCCATCGTCACAGAGCGGACATCAAGACCGAGACCCGGAACCTTGGCACCGAACCGCAGCATGATCCCCTCGTCGGGCTGGATGCGGATCGCCAGCAGGTTCGCATCAGGTTCGGTGCTGGTCTCGCGGAACAGGTGGTGCGGCACCGCGCGGAACTGGATCGCGATCTCGGTCGAGCGCTTGGGCAGGCGCTTGCCGGTCCGGACGTAGAACGGCACACCGGACCAGCGCCAGTCATCGATCAGCAGTCGTGCCGCCACGAAGGTCTCCGTCTCCGAATGCGGGTCGACATCGGGCTCTTCCCGATACGCCGGTACCGGCTCGCCCCCGACCCAACCCCGACCGTACTGGCCGCGGACGACGTCCTCGAACGGGTCCGCCCGGTGGGTGCCGATCGCGCGGAGCACTTTCACTTTCTCATCGCGGAGCGCATCCGCCTCGAACGTGGCCGGCGGCTCCATGGCGACCAGGCTGACGAGCTGGAGCAGATGGTTCTGGATGACGTCGCGGACCGCCCCGGTCTCCTCGTAGAACTTGCCGCGGCCCTCGATGCCGATCGATTCAGCCACCGTGATCTGGACATGGTCGACGTAGCGGCGATTCCACAGCGGCTCGAAGATGCCGTTCCCGAAGCGGAAGACGAGCAGGTTGCGGACCGTCTCCTTGCCGAGGTAGTGGTCGATGCGATAGACCTGCGCCTCGCGGAACACCTTGCCGACCTCGCGGTTGAGCTTCTTCGCCGACTCGAGGTCATGACCGAACGGCTTCTCGATGACGATCCGGCGCCACCCCCCGTCGTGTCGCTCGTGGTCGAGCCCGACTCGCCCCAGCTGGCCGACGATCTCGGCGAACTGCGATGGTTGTGTCGCGAGGTAGTAGAGCCGGTTGCCGCGCGTACCCTCGGTCGAGTCAAGCTCGTCGAGCCGCTTGGCCAGCTGGTCGAAACCGCTTGGGTCCTCGAAGTCGAGATGCTGGTAGCGGATGCGCTCGCTGAACGATCTCCAGGCCGGCTCGTCGAGCGGCAGGACCCGGCTGAACTGGTCGAGGCTGGTGCGCACCAGCTCGCGGAACTCAGCGTCATCGAACGGCCGCCGGCCGAGTGCCAGGAGGACGAACTCGTGCGGCAGGAGGTTCGTCCGCCACAGGTGATAGATAGCGGGGATGACCTTGCGATGTGCGAGGTCGCCGGTCGCGCCGAACAGCGCGAGGATGGCGGGGTCCGGCACGCGTTCGAGTCGGAGACCCTCACGTAGGACGTTCTCCGCCGGGCGGGCTCGCGATGGTCGCTTCGAGCGCGACTCGCGCGACTCGCGCAGCTGGCGCATGGTCCGCGGGGCATCCTTCGGACGGGGAGCGGGCTGGGCCGGGATCGGCAGGTCGGGCGAGGTCTCGACCTGTGTCCGCTCCTTGGTCGGTGCCTTCGTGCCCGCCACGACTCCCCCTTACTCGGTCTTCACTTCGTGGCCGCCGAACTCGTTGCGCAGCGCCGCGAGCACCTTCGCCCCGTACGAGTCCTCCTGCCGGGAGCGGAAGCGCGTCAGCAGCGACATCGTGATGACTGGCGCCGGCACGTCATGGTCGATCGCCTCCTGGACCGTCCAACGACCCTCACCCGAATCGGCGACCCAGCCCTTGAGGTGCTCGAGGTCCTGGCCATTGGCCTTGAACGCACGGCCCATCAGCTCGAGCAACCAGGACCGGACGACCGAGCCCTGCATCCAGAGCTCGGAGATCGCGGCGAGGTCCAACTCGTAGTCACTCGCGTGCATGATCTCGAAGCCCTCGGCGTACGCCTGCATCAGGCCGTACTCGATGCCGTTGTGGACCATCTTCACGTAGTGCCCCGCACCGGGTCCGCCGACATGGAGGTAGCCGCCCGGGGGCGCGAGGGTCGTGAAGATCGACTCGAGCGGTCCGACCGCGTCGCGGTCACCGCCGACCATCAGGCAATACCCCACCTGGAGGCCCCAGATCCCGCCCGACGTCCCGGCGTCGACGTAGTGGATGCCCTTCTCCTTCAGCGCCGCGTGACGCCTGACATCGTCGTGGAAGTTGGTGTTGCCGCCGTCGATGATCGTGTCACCCGGCTCGAGGTGTTCGAGCAGCTCATCGATCTGTGCCTCGGTCGCGTCGCCCGCCGGGACCATCACCCATACCGCCCGGGGCTTCTCGAGCGAGGCGACGAGCTCCTCGATCGAGAAGAACGCCTTGGCGCCCTCACCCTCGGCCTCGATCTCTCGCGCCTTCTCGGGCGTCCGGTTGTAGACGTGGATCTCGTGATCGTCGCGGACGAGCCGGCGGACCATGTTCGCGCCCATCCGTCCGAGCCCGATGAAGCCGAGGCGCATCTGCGTCAACCCTCCGTCATGCTGCCGAGCGCCGAGTCGATCGCGCGCTCGAGGGCGGCGAGCCCGTCATCCGCCGATGCGCCGAGGTGCACGCGCAGGATCGGCAGGTCATGGGCGGCGATCGCGGCGTGGTCGCCGTCGGCCTGCGCATCGATCAGCTGGCCGAACGTGTACGGCCAGCCCGGGATCTCCCGATCGTTCGGGTGGTCCGAGGTGAGCTGGAGGAACCAGCCTGTCGATGGGCCGCCCTTGTGGAGCTGGCCGGTCGAATGGAGGAAGCGCGGCCCGTAGCCGGCGGTCGTCGCGTTCCGAGTCCCGTCCCGCAGCCGCGCCCTGATCCGCGCGAACGCCTCGTCGCGTGCGGGCGTCGGTGCGATGAACGCCTGAAGGCAGAGGTACGCGTTCTCGGTGCGACGTCCGAGATGCTCGCGGACGCGATCGGCAAGCGCGGGATCGTCGGACCGGATCGCCGTCACCGATGAGGACATCGCCTCGCCGCGCTCCGCGCGGGCCAGGACATCGCGCGTCAGCTGCTTGGCCTCCTCCACGTTCGGCTGGTCGAACGGGTCGATGCCGAGCACGGCGCCCGCGATCGCCGTCGCCACCTCCCAGCGGACGAACTCGGCCCCCAGATCGATGGGGTCGGCGAGGGCGATGCGGATCACCGGATGGCCGGCCGCTGCGAGCGCGTCGACGGCGGCGTCGCGTCCGCCGTCGGTGCCACCGTCGATGGCGAGCCGAACGAAG
>DATHTG010000011.1:0-3251 GCA_035463515.1 Candidatus Limnocylindrales bacterium | reverse complement strand
GACCGAACTTCGCGCGCTCGTCGACCGCCTCGAGGCGCTCGGCGAGCGCCGTCTCGCGTCCCGGCCACGCACCGAGCCCGCCAAAGCACGTGCCACGCGCTTCGCCGATCACCTTGCGGGTCACGTCCGGGTCCGCGCGGCGTCACTCGATGCCCCGCTCCTCGTCGTGCTCGTCGGACCGACTGGGGCGGGCAAGAGCACGGTCTTCAACACGATCGCAGGCCGAGCGGCGAGCGAGACGGGCGTCCTCCGTCCGACCACCCGGATCGCGGTCGTCCTCGTCCACCCCGACGACCGGCCGACCCTCGCCGACGGAACGCTCGCGCGCATCGCGCCATCGCAGATCCGGTTCGTCGAGGATGCCTCGGTCGAGCCAGGCCTCGTGCTGGTCGACGCGCCCGACATCGACTCCGTGGAGCACGCGAACCGCGAGCTGACAGATCGCCTCGTGGAAGCCGCGGATCTCGCGCTCTTCGTCACGACGGCGACGAGGTATGCCGATCGGGTCCCATGGGCTGTGCTCGACCGGGTGCGCGAGCGCGGGCTGCCGCTCCAGGTGATCGTCAACCGGATGCCCCCGGATGCGGCGGACCAGGCCGACATCCTCACCGATGTGCGCCGGCTCCTCGCCGAGGCTGGACTGGAGGCCGTGCAAGCCGGAAGCGAGGATGGCCCCCCGCGCGAGATCATCTCGGTGCCGGAAGGAGCGCTGGATCCGACCGGCGATCGCCTGCGGCGCGATGCCATCGCACCGGTCCTCGACGAGATCGCCCGGCTGCGGGCTGACCGCGAGGCGCGCCTCGAGCTCGCTGCGCGCGCCCTGACAGGCTCGCTGACCGGGCTCGGAGAGAGCATCGAGGCGCTCGCCGATGACGCCGAGCACGAGTCCATCGACGTCGAGGCCTTGCGGCGGATCGCCGACCGGTCCTACGAGAACTCGCTCGACGCGCTGCGGCACGAGGTGGGCCGCGGGACATTCCTCCGTGAGGAGGCGCTCCGGCAGTGGCAGACGTTCGTGGGCGCCGACCAGATGACCCGGTTCTTCTCCCAGGGCATCGGCCGCATCCGTGGCGTGATCGCGGCCGCCATCCGGCCGGCCACCGCGCCGGTGGCGGAGGTCCGCGCCGCCACGACGGAGGACCTCGTCGCCGTCGCGAGGCTCCAGGCGGCCGAGGCTGCCCGGCGCACGGCGACGTCGTGGTCGGAGACCACGACCGCAGGACGCTCGGTCGCCGAGCAGCCCGAGCTCTGGGTTCCCTCCCCGGACTTCGAGATTCGACTCCAGGAGCGCCTCGAACGGTGGATCGAGGGCATCACCGAGGAGATCCAGTCCCATGGCCGTCCCAAGCGCTTGCTCGCCCGTGGCGCGGCCGTGGGCGTCAATGCGATGGGGACCGGGGTCATGCTGGCGACCTTCGTCCACACCGGCGGGATCACCGGCGCCGAGCTCGGCGTCGCGGCGGCCACGGCGTTCCTGAACCAGAAGGTGCTCGCGGCCCTGTTCGGGGAGGCCGCGATGGCCGAGCTCGTCGCCCACGCGCGACAGCGACTGGATGAGGCGCTTTCGACGACCTTCGACGAAGAACGAGCTCGCTTCGACGGCCTGCTTCCGGCGACCGGCGAGCTCACCACGTTGGCGACCGACCTCCGCGCAGCAGCCGCCGAGGTCCGCGCCCTGCCTGCCCCCGGTTGATGGCACCCGATCTATCGTCCGTTGCGCCGCTCGATGCGGCCGACGACGCGCTCCGACGATGCCTCGCGTCGCTACGCGATGCGGCCGATGCGGCCGACGTCCTCGGGATCCCGACGGACGAGGTGTGCGCGACGCTGGCCGACGGCGAGCGTCGACTCGGCTTCCCGTCGGACGCCTACGTGCTGGCACTCGTCGGTGGCACGGGGGTGGGCAAGTCGAGCCTGCTCAACGCGCTCGCCGGGTCTCCGGTGAGCCCCGCATCCGTACGACGACCCACCACGAGCGAGCCGGTGGCATGGATCCCGGCCAGCGAGCGGGACTCCCTCGACCCGTTGTTGGCGTGGCTCGACGTGCGGGAGGTGCGTGAGCACGGGTCGGACGGCCTTCGATCCGTCGCGATCCTCGACCTTCCGGACATGGACTCCGTCGCGGCAGATCACCGCGAGCGGGTCGAGGCCTTGCTCCCCCGGGTCGACGCCGTGGCCTGGGTCACGGACCTGGAGAAGTACCACGATGCGGTCCTCCACGACGCGTTCCTGCGGACATGGGTGCCGCGGCTGGATCGGCAGGCAGTGATCGTGAACAAATCGGATCGGCTGGCCGCCGGCGACCGTCCGCGGATCCGGCGTGATCTCGAACGTGACCTTGGTGAGCGACTGACCGTGTCCGATCAGGCTCGGATCCCCGTCCTGATGACGACCGCGGCGCCGGACCCCGACCTCGACGAGCTGCGGTCATGGCTGGCAGACGGCGCCGCCTCGAAAGCGGTCGTCCGTGCTCGGGTCGGTGCGACAGCGGTGGACGGGGCTCGCCAGCTCGCGCGCGATGCCGGACTCGAACCGGGTCGTGACGCCTCACCGTTCCTCTCCGAGCGCGCGCGAACCACGGCGATCGACGAGGCGACGCGCGCCGTCCTGCGCGCGATCGACCTGCCCGGGCTGGAACGGCAGGCCGTCGCCGCGACTCGGGCACGTGCCCGGGCACGAGGCACCGGCCCGATCGGGAAGCTCACGTCCCTGATCTATCGCGCCTCAGGGCGCGACACGAAGGTGGCCGATCCGACGGGCCACCTCCTCCGGTGGCGCGATCGAGCGCCGCTGAGCGCCGCCGTGGAGTCACTCCGGGCCGCGCTCGGATCGGCCTTGACGACCGCGTCCCCGCCCGTCAGACCCGCGCTCGCGGCAACGACCGAGCCGACGCCGCTCCGGCAGGGTCTCGAACGGGCCGTGGACCGGGCGATCGCCGGTCTGGAGCGGCTCGACGCGCCGACGAGTCGGTGGTGGTCCCTGCTCGGCCTTCTCCAGACGCTCGCGACGATCGCGATCGCCGTTTCGGCCGCGTGGGTCGTGATCTGGATCCTCGCCCGACCCATCGTCGACAACGTCCAGTTCCCGGTGATCGGTTCCGTGCCGATGCCGTTCGCGGCGCTGCTCTCGAGCGTGCTGGTGGGCTATCTGCTCGCCCGATCGCTCGGCATCCACGCCGGATGGGTCGGCCGTCATTGGGCCGGGCGGCTGCGGTCACGGGTCTCCGACGCGATCCGCGACGAGATCACGGA
>DATHTG010000010.1:0-5190 GCA_035463515.1 Candidatus Limnocylindrales bacterium | reverse complement strand
CTAGACGAGCGTGCGGGCGCGCCTCGTGCGCTGAGGACGGGCGACGCATGAGGATCCTCGTCGCGTCGAAGATCGACCCGGATGCCCTCGCGGCGCTGCAGGCGGCCCATGACGTCGTCGTCGCGGTCGGTGCGCCGCGCGCCGAGCTCGAGGCCGCCATGGCCGACCGCCAGGCGCTCGTGTTCCGCTCCGGCCTCGACATCGATCGAGCGCTGCTGGACTCGGCGCCGCAGCTCCACACGATCGTCCGTGCCGGCTCGGGTCTCGACAATCTCGATCTCGAGGCAGTCACCGGGCGAGGCATCCATCTCCAGCGCATCCCCGGACCGGGCGCCCGCGCCGTGGCCGAGCTCACGTTCGCGCTGTTCCTCGGCCTGGCGCGTCAGGTCGTCGAGGTCGACCGTCTCCTCCGTTCCGGTCACTGGGCCAAGAACGAGGTCGTCGGCTGGAACCTCGGGGGGAAGACGCTCGGCATCATCGGCATGGGTTCGATCGGCAGCACGGTGGCGCGACTCGGCCTCGGCTGGGGGATGGAGGTCATCGGTTGTGTCGACCATCCCAGCCCGGACCGCGCCGGCCGCTTCGCCGAGAACGGCATGGACCTCGTCTCGATGGCTGAGGTCCTCGAGCGCTCGGATTTCGTCAGCATCCACGTGCCGCTCGGTCCATCGACCCGCGGCCTGATCGGCGCGGCCGAATTGGCCGCCATGAAGCGCGGGAGTTTCCTTGTGAACATCGCCAGAGGCGGCGTCGTCGACGAGGCAGCGCTGTTCGCTGCGCTCACGGAGGGCGATCGGCCGGCCGGCGCGGCACTCGACGTCCACGTCGCCGAAGGTCAGGGCAAGATCTCGCCCCTGGCCTCGTTGCCCAACGTCATCCTGACGCCGCACATCGGCGCGACGACCGTCGATGCCCAGCGCGAGATCGGCGTCGAGATCGTCCGCATCATCGACGAGCGGGCGGCGGCCATGGCCACGCCAGGCGACCTCACGGCGAGCGCGCCGGCAGGCGCCCGATGAGCCGCGCCGAAGAGAAGCGCGCCCGGCTCCGAGCCGGGATGGCCAGCGACCGAGCGGTGGTGGCGATCGGCGCGCACGACGCGTTGACGTCGCACATGGCCGCCGACTACGGGTTCGACGCGGTCTGGGTGAGCGGCCTGGCGGTCGCGACGATGACGTACGCGATCCCAGATGTGAACCTCACGACGATGGACGAGACGCTCGAGCAGGCCGTCCGTCTCGACCGGGCGACCGACCTGCCGGTGATCGCCGATTGCGACAACGGCTTCGGCGGGCTGAATAACGTCGTCCGCACGCTCGTGGAGTTCGAGGCGGCTGGCATCTCGGCGATCTCCGTCGAGGACAACCTGTTCCCGAAGCGCAACTCGCTGCTCGGCTCGGATACGAAACGCGAGCTGATCCCCGCGGAGGAGCAGGCCAGGCGGTTCCGCGCAGCGAAAGCCGCCCAGGACACCGACGGGTTCGTCCTCATCGCCCGGGTCGAGTCGCTCATCGCCGGACACGGCGTCGAGGACGCCTGTAGGCGAGCGGACGCATACGTCGACGCCGGGGTCGATGCGATCCTCATCCACTCGCGCGACAAGACGCTGGCCGAGATCGAGGGCTTCCTCTCCTCGTGGAGGGGCGTGGGGAAGGTGCCGCTCGTCGCGGTGCCGACGCTCTTCCCGTCCTTCACGGATACCGAGCTGCGGGCCAAGGGGTTCAATCTGATCATCCTCGCCAATCAGCCGATGCGAGCCGCTGTCAAGGCGGTCGAGGAGACGCTCGAGACGCTTCAGCGTGAGCGGCGCGCGTCGGCCGTCGATCCGCACATCGCCACCGTCGATCACTTGTTCGAGCTCGTCGGGACCGCCGAAGCGATCGCGCGCGAAGACGCTCCCGCCTGATCGCATGGCGGAAGGCCCCTCGCCGGCCCATCGGCGTCCGACCGCGGTCGTCGTCGCCATCGATTGCATCACCGGACTTCAGACGACCAGGCTGCTCGCCGCGCGCGGCATCCCGGTCGTCGGGATCGCGGCGGATCGACGCCACTTCTGCGCTCGCACGCGGCACGCCGAGCGGGTGATCGCCTCGCCCACGAGCGGCGAAGGGCTGATCGTCACGCTGGAACGCTTGGCGGCCGGGCGCACGCTCGGCGACGGACCGCTGGTGCTCGTTCCCTGCTCCGACGGCGCCGTCCTGGCCATCTCGCGCTGGCGCGACCGCCTGGATGGCGCGTACCGGTTCGTCCTCCCGGACCACGACACGATCGAGATGCTGATGGACAAGGTCCGTTTCGCGGAGCACGCGACGCGAGTCGGGTTGCCGATCCCGGCCACGCACATCCTCCGGACACGGGACGACGCCGAGGCCGCCGCGCGAGCACTACCCTACCCGGCCGCGGTCAAGCCGCCGCTCAAGGACCAGCGCTGGCTCGCGGCAACGAAGTCCAAGGTGTTCCGCGTCGGGTCCCCCGACGAGCTGCTCTCGATCTACGACCGGTATGCGCACGCGGCCGACGTCCTCATCGCACAGGAATGGATCGACGGCGACGAGTCGAGCCTGATCTCGGCAAACGCCTACTTCGATCGAGCCGGCGAACCGCGCGCCATGTTCATCGCGCGCAAGATCCGCCAGTGGCCGCCGGAGACCGGCACCAGCTGTCTCGGCGAGGAGATCCGTGACGACGCGGTCCAGGACATCTGCATGCGGCTCTTCCAGGGCGTCGGCTACCGCGGGCTCGCCTACGTCGAGGTCAAGGTCGACGCAAGGACGGGCCGGCGCCTGATCGTCGAGCCGAACGTCGGGCGGCCTACTGGCCGCTCGGCCATCGCGGAGCAGGGTGGTGTCGAGCTGCTGCAGGCGGCGTACCTCGACGCCCTCGGCGAGGCCGTCCCGCCGACCGCCCAGACGTTCCGCGGCGCCAAGTGGATCTACTGGCGGCACGACGTCCAGGCAGCACTCTCACAGATGCGCCAGGGCCGGCTCGGTCCCCTCGGCTGGTGGCGGTCGGTGCGCGGACCGAAGTACGAAGCGGTATTCGACCGCAGCGACCCGGCGCCCTTCATCGCGGACGTGCTCGAGACCGCGGCGGAGATCCCCGCGGCCCTGGGACGTCGCCTGCTCCGGATCCGATCCGGCTGACCCCAGGCGGGTCAGCCCGCCCGTTCGGCGACGGCTGTCCCGCGGCGGGCGATGTGCCACGCGACCTGTCTCGCGAGCCCGTCGGCAGGCTCGACCTTCGGCTCGTAGCGGAGTGCGGCGCGGGCGCGTGACACGTCGGCGCTCGTGTGACGCTGATCGCCGGGGCGCGGCGGTCGTCGCTCGATGATCGGCTCGACCCCGACGTTCTCGGCGATGAGCGCGATCGCCTCGTTGAGCGAGATCGTCTTGCCGCCGCCGATGTTGTAGATCCCTCCGACGGCGCCACGCTCGAGCGCCAGGATCGTCCCGGCGACCGCGTCGTCGATGTACGTGTTCGATCGCGTCTGCTCGCCGTCGCCGAAGACGGTGATCGGCCGGCGGTCGAGCATCGCCTCGGTGAAGAGGTGGTACGCCATGTCCGGCCGCTGGCGCGGGCCGTAGATCGAGAAGTAGCGGATGATCGTGGCCGGGAAGCCGTGGAGCGCGACGTTGGCCAGGACGAGCTTCTCGGCCGCGAGCTTCGTGATGCCGTAGGGCGACGACGGCTCGAGCGGCCGATCCTCGTCGCCCACCGCCTCGGTCCCGTAGACCGATGACGTCGAGGCCAGCACGAACCGCTTGATGTCCGCCCGCCGTGCCGCCTCGATCAGCCGGTTCGTCGCGAGGATGTTGCAGGACGTGTAGAGCTCGAGGTCGGTCCAGCTGCGCATCAGGCCGGCCATCGCCGCCTCGTGGAGGATCGCGTCCGCGCCGTCCAGCCACGGGTCCAGGTCGTCGGTCCGCAGGTCGACCTCACCGAACCGGAAGCCGGGTGCATCGGCAAGACCGCCGAGGTTGGCCTCCTTCATCGGGCGGGGGTAGTAGTCGATGAAGGCGTCGAGCCCGATCACGTCGTGGCCCGCGGCGACCAGCACCTCGGACAGTGTCGAGCCGATGAAGCCGGCAGCGCCGGTGACGACGACCCTCATGGAGTGACGACCTGGGTCACGCGCACCTCCCCGATATCGAGAGCTTGGCTGGGTGGCGCCGGCGCCGTCTCGACGCAGATCGAGCGGACCGAGCGGACCGCCGCCATCCGCCAGCGCAGACCACTCGCCTTGGCCACCAGCTTGCCTGCGTCGGTCGTGACACGGATCGAGTACGTCCGTTTCACCTGGTCGATCGTGGCGGACACGCGGTACCACGTGCGTGGCCGGAAGGCGACCGTGGTCCTGATCTTGCCCGACCCGTTGAAATAGCCGACGACGCCCTTGTTGGTCACGCGCAGGCTTGCGGCCTCGCCGCCGCTGCCGCGAGCCGAAAGGATCGTCGCGTCCTCGAGCGAGATGCGCGACACGCGGACCCGCATGCTCACCGACAACGTCGCTCGCGGGATGTCCGCGATGTCGCGACATGCGCGTACGCCGGCGCGCGCGGCACTGACCCGGAGAGCGCGCGTCGATGGTGTTTCCCCGACGATCGCGACGTGCCCGCTGCCGGCTTCGGGCGGCGTGTACCAGGCGGCCGGGACGTCCGGTCCGATGGGCCAGGCATCGAACGTGTCACGGAGGAGGGTCGCGGTCGTGCCCTTCGGCGGCGCGGTCGGGACCTTGGGACGCGACGCGTCGGCGGGATCGGCCGCAGGCGGACCCCCGCCGAGGTCGACCACGCCGTGGAAGTACCGGCCGGTGGTCCGATCGGTCGCGAGGACGAGCAGCCCGGCCTGGACGTCCAGCGGGCCTTTGGCCGACGTGACGTTGTCGATCGTCGTGTCGATGGGGCTGCTGATGAGCGACTGGCCGATACCCGTGTCGAACTCGATCCGGTCGACCGACGCGCGCTTGTAGTAGATCGCGCCGCCACTCCCGGGGGATGTCGCTGCGACCGCGATCGTCCTCGCCGTCGGATCGACCAGGACGACCGGCCGTGTGTGGCGGTCACGGACCAGCCCGAACACCGATGTCTGCCATGTGCCGTTCGCGTCCCGGACCGCGAGCAGCGTCAGGGCATCGAGACTGCGGCCTGTGTCCGACTGGTCGGCGGTCGTGGCCACGGCCGCGGGGCCGCC
>DATHTG010000009.1:0-2150 GCA_035463515.1 Candidatus Limnocylindrales bacterium | reverse complement strand
ATCGACGTCGTCGGTGCCCATCATCGTCGTCTGGACCGAGACCGCCACCCCGTCGACCGTCCCGGTGTAGCCGAGCAGGCCGCGATTGGCGTTCACGAGCCGGCTGCCCTCGACACCCTGGTCGAATCGATCGGCGATTCGTGTCGCGCGATTCGGGTCGCCGGGGAGCAGCACGACGGGCGCGTAGTCGCCGGGTTCGGCGTGGAGATGGATCTGGGTCATGCTCCCTCCTTCCTCCGCGCACCAAGCCGCCGCGATTCGACCGACAGGCAACGATCCATGACCACATCGAGCCCGGCGTCATGGGCGATCCTGGCCGACTCCCAGTCGACGATCCCGAGCTGCAGCCAGAGGCAGCGGGCCCCCGCGGCCACCGCCTCGCGGGCGTGCTCGGCGCACAGCTCTGGCCGGCGGAAGACATCCACGATGTCGAACGCGCCGGTCGCCGCGACCGCCTCCACGAGTGTCGGGTAGGTCGGGACGCCGGCCACGTCGGCGATCCTCGGATTGACCGGCACGCAATCGAAGCCGACAGTCCGGAGGTGCTGGAAGACGTCGTATGACGCCCGCCCGGGCCTGTCGGAGGCGCCGATCACGGCGATGCGTCGGGCGCTCGCGAGGAGGGCGCGGACACCGTCGTCGTCGAGTAGCGGCACGCTCCCGCGACCCTCCGCGAGGTCGAGGTAGGCGATCGTGCGAGCGCGCTCCTCCGGGGTCAACTGCCTCCCTCGACAGGTCGTTGCGAAATCATCGACGTCGCTCGTTCGATAGCGTATCCTCCCTGACCGGAAGACCGCGGGTCCGTCATCGTCCTGGCGGTCGCATGAGGAGGAGACACCTTGCGCAGCTCGATGCGGCTGCTGTCGCTTGGCGCGACCGCGGCCATCCTGTTCGCCGCCTGTTCGAGCGGCGGCGGCGCTGCCACATCGGCGCCGAGCGCCGCTCCGTCAGATAGCGCGGCTCCCAGCGAGAGTGCCAGCGCATCCGCGTCCGCCGGCGGCGGCGGCTCGAAGGACTACACCGCGTGCGTCGCGTTCGACACGGGCGGCCTCGGTGACAAGGGCTTCAACGACCTCGCGAAGCTCGGACTCGAGAACGCCGCTGCGGCCGGCTACACGACCTTCTTCTCGGAGGCACAGGGCTCGACCGACTACTCCGCCAATATCCAGCGGCTGCTCGACCAGGGCTGCAAGACGATCGTCGCCGTCGGCTTCAACCAGGGCGCCGCGGTGGCAGAGAAGGCCCTCGCGAACCCTGACGTCGCGTTCTCCCAGGTCGACACGACGTGGGCAGGCGGCCCGGGCGCCGGGCCCGACTTCACGCCCGGTACGCCGGACGACATCCCGGTCCCGCCGAACTTCACTGGCCTCGACTACCAGATCGACCAGGCGGCGATGCTCGCCGGCTACCTGGCGGCCGGGTTCAGCAAGAGCGGCAAGATCGGGACATACGGCGGCCAGCCGTTCGCCGGGGTGACCCGGTTCATGGACGGCCTGTACGCCGGCATCAAGTACTGGAACGAGAAGAAGGGCGCCAACGTCGAGCTCCTCGGCTGGGACGGGGACAAGACGGGTTCCTTCGTGGGTGGCAACAACCCCTGGAATGACCCGGCCAAGGGCGAGCAGCTGGCGCAGGCCTTGCTCGACCAGGGCGTCGACGTCGTCCATCCGGTCTCCGGTGCGACGGGCAACGGGTCGATCAAGGCGATGTCCGAGGCCGGCAAGTGGGCCATCGGCGTCGACACCGACCAGTACGTCAGCATCGGTCCTCCGACCAATGCCGCGATCCTGACGTCAGCCCAGAAGGCGATCGACGTCTCCGTGATGGACGTCATCGACAAGAACGCCGGTGGCGACCTCGGTGGCGAGGACTACTCAGGCACGCTCGAGAACGCGGGCGTCCTGCTCTCACCGTTCCACGATCTGGACTCCCAGGTCAGTGCCGAACTGAAGGGCGAGATCGACGCGCTGAGCACGGCGATCAAGGACGGCAGCGTGAAGGTGTGCACGTACCTCAAGCGCGGCTGCTGACCGACCAGCGTCCAAGCACCTGAAGCAAGGACCGCCTCCGGCCCACCACGCGGACCGGGGGCGGTCCTGTATCCATCGAGGCGATCGCATGCGGCTCGAACTGCGCGAGATCTCGAAACG
>DATHTG010000008.1:0-4292 GCA_035463515.1 Candidatus Limnocylindrales bacterium | reverse complement strand
ATTCACCGGTTCGAATCCGGTCGTCGCCTCCACTCCCTCGACCTGGCCTGACCCGAGGTCGGAGTCTGTCCCGCCCCACGCGCGGTGCGTCCGTGCCACGGAAGTTGCGGTCGTGACGCCGGCCTGTGCTGCGCGCGTTCCGGAGTAGATGCTACGGTGCCGGCACGAACATCGGTGGGCCTGGCGTTCACCCGCATGACCGGTCGATCGGTCCTCCACCGGCCCCAGCCGCGTTGCCGATCGGCACCTTGGAGGAGGTACCGCATGCCCTCACGCCCGATGCGTCTCGCGCTGGTCGGCGCGACGGTGGCCGCGCTTTTTCTGGCCGCCGTTCCCACGCTTGCGATCACCGGCGGGGCGCGCGACGAGGTCCACACGAACGTGGGCCTTGTCCGCTTCACGACCGCCGAGGGTCGTTTTCGTTGCTCAGGGACGTTGATCGCCCCGAGGGTCGTGCTGACCGCCGGTCACTGCACGGAGGGACCGGCTACGAACGTCTACGTCTCGTTCAACACGGACCTCGCGCTCGACCCGCTCGCGGCCGGCATCACGCCAGAGGAGCGGGCGCAACGGGCCGCGAACTACATCACCGGCACCGCGCATCCCGATCCGCTGTGGGACGGCAAGCTGACGTTCGCCAAGCAGCATGATCAGGGCGTGGTCGTGCTCGACGCGGATGCCTCGACGAAGTGGCCCGGCATCACGCCCGCACCGCTGCCTCCTGTCGGCTTCCTCGACAGGAACCAGGGTGAGCTGAAGAACGAGACGTTCACGCTCGTGGGCTATGGCGTCGACATCGGCGACAAGAAGGCACAGGTCGTCGTCCGCTTCCGGAGCTCGACGACGTCGTACCTCAAGAACGTCGGTAGCGAGGTCGTCACGTTCCAGATCAACGGGAACGACTCGAAGGCGGGCGGTGGCTCGTGCTTCGGCGACTCGGGTGGCGCCGTCTTCCTGGACGGTTACGTCCTGGGTGACGCGTCGTACGTCAACTCGCTGACGTGCAACGCGACCGGCAGCTACCAGCGCGTCGACACGGAGCACTCGCGCGAGTTCCTGAGCGACTTCCCGGGCCTGTGACCCGAGATCCGTGCAGCATCGAACGGCCCGCTGGCATGGCCAGCGGGCCGTTCTTCGTCTTCGGGATCAAGCGCCGGCGGGCGGTACGTTCTGGTTTCGCCGGAACACGTTCTCCGGGTCGTACGCGGCCTTGACCGCGGCCAGCCTGTCCCAGGTCACACCCGGGTAGGCGGCCCGGACGCCGGCCTCGCCCTCGTCGCCGACGAAGTTCACATACATGCCCCGATCGCCCTGGTCGATCGCCGACGCGAACTCGTCGACCCATGCCTGGCGCCGGGCCTTGTCCTCCTCGCCCTCGTAGAACGCGGCGAGATTGACCATGATCCGCGACGCACGGTGCGCATACGCCGTGGCCTCCGGCGCGACGCGGGCAACCGCCCCACCCAGCACACGCAATTGCGCGACGCGCATCGATGCGTCCGACGAGGTCAGGTACGACATGATCGTCTCGGCGGTCGACGCGTCGACGTGATCGATGAACATCGTCCGCGCGACGGCCGTTGGGTGGTAGTCGGGGTCGTCGGGCGGGAACATCTCGGGGTAGGGGATCGGCTTGACCATGTCGGCGAGCGGCTCGGCCAACGCCCGGAAGGGGGCGAGCGCGCGTTCGCCCTCCTCGGCCCCGCCGGCGTACGCCAGCATCCCGAGGATGACCACGCTGCCGTGGTGCTCCTCCGGAACGAACGGCATCGGCGGGCAGGGCATGACGTTCGCGATCGTCGAAAGCTCCTCGGGCGCCGCCTCTGCCGCGGCGATGAAGCCAGCGACCGTCTCGGCGGTGGCGGGGAGGATCAGCATCCCCCCGACGACGCCATCGAGTTCATGCAACGTGAGCTTGAAGCGCGTCACGACGCCGACGTTGCCACCACCGCCCCGGATGGCCCAGAAGAGGTCAGGTTCATGCTCCGCGTCGACGACCCGGACCTGGCCATCGGCGGTCACGACCTCCGCCGCGAGCAGGTTGTCGATCGTCAGTCCGTGCTTGCGCACGAGGTAGCCGACGCCGCCACCGGTGATGAGACCGCCGAGACCGACCGACGCCGTGTCGCCGAACCCGGTCGCGAGGCCGTGCCTCGCTGCTTCCGCCGTGTATTCGCCGGCAGTCACCCCGCTGCCCGCCCACGCCGTCCGCGCGTCGGGGTCGAGATCCAGGCCGTCGAGCGCGCGGACGTCGATCACGACCCCGTCGTCGACATTGCTGTAGCCGGCACCGCTGTGACCGCCACTCCGGACGGCGAGCGGCGCGCCGGTCTCGCGCGCCGTCGCGATGACGGTCGCGATATCGCTCGCATCGGCTACCTTGACGATGACCGCGGGCCTCGGATCGACGCCGCCGTAGACGATCGCGCGGGCGGCGTCGTAGTCCGGATCGTCCTGTGCGATCACGCGGCCCTTGACCGCGGCGCGGAGCGTCGATGCGAGGTCGGACGGGTTGGTCGTTGTCTGGGTCTCCATACGACGAGGGTACCCGGTCGCCAGCGGTCGCTACAGTTGCCCCGCTGACCAGACGGTCGCGGAGGGAACATGGACGCACGGCAGATCACCGCCGTCATCTCGATCGCTGTGCCGATCGTGTTCAACATCGCGTTCTTCGAGCTGGGTCGAGCGTTCGACTATCCGGCGATCCTGCGGCGCCCCACGGACGAGATCCTCCGCCGCTTCGCCGCCGGTGGTGCGGGCCTTGTGCTGCGCTGGCATCTGCTGTTCCTCAGCGCTCTGGCGATGCTTCCGTTGGCAGTGCTGCTCTCCGTGGTCCTCGACGCCGGGCCGGTACTGACGGCGCTCACGATGGTGGTCGGCGTCGTCGCGGCGCTGGTGCAGGGCGTGGGTCTCGCTCGGTGGCCGTTCGCCGTACCCGAGCTCGCCCGTCGGTATATCGCGGCGGTCGGCGACGCGGAGCGTCGGTCCGTCGAGGTCGTGTTCGCCGTCCTGCACCGCTATCTCGGGGTCGGGATCGGCGAGCATGTCGGCTATCTCGCGACGGGGTTCTGGACGATCCTCATCGCGGTGTCGATCCTGCTTGGGACCGTCTTGCCTGGGTGGCTCGCCATCGCCGGACTGATCATCGGCGTGGCACTCCTCGTCGGGACGCTGGAGTTCGTCGGAACGAACGAGCCGGAAGGCTGGGAGCTCGCTGGGACTGTCGTGCCGATCGCCTACATCGCGTGGTCGATCTGGCTCATCATGATCGGGGTGCTCCTGCTCATCGGCTGAGGCGAGCGACTACGATGTCAGCCCTGCCGGAGTGGCGGAACTGGTAGACGCAGCGGACTTAAACTCCGCGGGCCGCAAGGCCGTTCGAGTTCGAATCTCGGCTCCGGTACCACGCTTGATCGACGGGCGTGTCGGACGCGAGTCGGGTCAGCGGGTCGATGAAACCTCGGCCTCGCGCTGCGGCTGACCGTCGCCGCCGGGGTGGACATCGTCGCCATCGAGCAGGACTTCGTAGGCGGCGTGTTGCTCCTGCGCGATCATCCGAAGTCGGACGAACTCCGCCGTCCCAGGCTTGGCCTCGCGGAGCGCACGCGTCGTCGCGTGCCACCGCTCAAGAGCGTCGATCGCCTCACGCGACATGTCCTCGTCCTTCCTCCGCGACAGTCCGACCGAGGCATGGTACCCGTCACCCGTCCGACCGCCCCATGTCGCTGACCCTATGTCAGCCCAACGTGCACCCGCCGACGAGCGCCCAGAAGGCGCTGCCCGTCAGCAGGAAGATGATGACCGCGATGACCACGCCGCGCATATGCGTCACCTCCGAATCCCGGTCCGGTCCGAGCGCAAACCATAGGGTCGCGATCCCTACAGTCCCGCCCGGATCGGTGGCCGAGGACGATGCACCGACATTGCGACGATGAGGCTCAGTGCTGGCCCCACAGCGTCGGGAAGCCTGGCGTATCCACGCTGCCGCGGAAGGCGAACTCGTACAGCGACTCCATATCGTCGGTCCGGCCGAGGATGCCGATGTACACCGCAGAACCAGTCGTGATCCGCAGGTTCGCGTAACCCTCGCCGTTGATGAAGCAGCCGAGCCGGAACGGGGCCATGTCCGGCCCATCCCACGGGACGTACGGTCCTTCACTCTCACCCTCGTCGCACGCAGGACCGCTGTCGAGAGGGACGCCCTCGCGGATCATCCGCGCCGCGTAGGCCGCGAGGAGGTCCTCGTCTCGCTCGAAGTAGTAGAAGCCGACACGTGCGACACCAGGATCGTC
>DATHTG010000007.1:0-8873 GCA_035463515.1 Candidatus Limnocylindrales bacterium | reverse complement strand
GGCGCGGCCACCACGAGGTGATGGTGCGCGGCACCTTCGGGAACATCCGCCTGAAGAATCGACTCGTCGAGGGCAAGGAGGGGCCGTACACGGTCCACCTCCCGTCCGGCGAGGAGACGTTCATCTACGAGGCGTCGGTTCGCTACCAGCGCGACGGCGTGCCATTGCTCATCCTCGCGGGCCGCGAGTACGGATCCGGGTCCTCGCGCGACTGGGCAGCCAAGGGACCGGCACTCCTCGGCGTCAAGGCTGTCCTGGCCGAATCGTACGAGCGGATCCACCGCTCGAACCTCGTCGGGATGGGCGTGCTCCCGCTCCAGTACAAGCCTGGCGACACCGCGTCGTCACTCGCTCTTGACGGTCGGGAGACGTATTCGATCCTCGGCATCGGTGGCGGGTTGTCACCGCGCCAGTCGGTCACCGTCGTCGCTCGGCGGGAGGACGGGCGCGAGACCCGCTTCGAGGCCATCGCCCGGTTGGACGGTCCGATCGAGGTCGACTACTACCGTGGCGGTGGCATCCTGCCAGCCGTCCTGCGCCGGCTCGCCGGCGAGAAGTAGGGCCGCGCCGGCGGAACGATGAAACCCTCGGGGGAGGACCGAGGGCTTCATCGCGGAGGAGGATTTCGGGGTGTCGACGGTGTGACGCCGCGACCGCCGACCGCGTGACGCCACTCCCCGTCGGGCGCCGGACGCGGGCGCTACCCTCCGCGGTGCGTGATGCCGACCCCCAGCACGATCCAGCGCACGTACCTCGTCCTCACCACGGTGACGACGCTCGCGACGTCGTTCATCTGGGGCGTCAACACCCTGTTCCTGCTGGACGCGGGCCTGTCCAACACCGAGGCCTTTGCCGCGAACGCGTTCTACGCGATCGGCCAGGTGCTGTTCGAGGTGCCGACCGGCGTCGTCGCGGACACGCGCGGCCGGCGCTTCTCGTATCTGCTCGGCGCGGCGACGCTGCTCGTGTCCACCGCCCTGTACCTCGTGATGTGGCAAATCCACGCGCCGTTCATCGGCTGGGCGCTGGCATCGGCGCTGCTCGGGCTCGGGTTCACGTTCTTCTCGGGCGCGACCGAGGCGTGGCTCGTCGACGCGCTCGCGGCGACCGGCTTCTCGGGGCAGCTGGACACGGTCTTCGGCCGGGCGCAGACCGCGTCGGGCGCGGCCATGCTCATCGGCTCGGTGGCGGGCGGCATCGTGGCCCAGGTGGCCGACCTCGGCGTGCCGTACATCCTTCGCGCCGGCATGCTCGGCGTGACGCTCGTCATCGCCTATCGCTTCATGCACGACGTCGGGTTCACTCCGCGTCACGGGGCCGATCCCGTCACCGAGGTGCGCAACGTCGTCCGTGGGTCGATCGACGCCGGCTGGCGAAACCCGCCGGTCCGCGCGCTGATGCTGGCCGCGCCATTCTCGTCGGGGGTCGGCTTCTTCGCCTTCTATGCGAGCCAGCCGTACCTCCTCCAGCTCTACGGCGACCCGGATGCGTATAGCGTCGCGGGTCTCGCGGCGGCACTCTTCGCGGCTGCGCAGATCCTCGGCGGCATCCTCGTCCCGTATGCCCGGCGGCTGTTCCGCCGGCGGACGGACGCCGTCCTCATCGGGACGGTCGCGAGCGTCGGTATCTTCCTCGTGATCGGGGTGACCGATAGCTTCGTCCTGGCCCTCGTGCTCCTTGCCGGCTGGGCCCTGGTCTTCGCCGTCGAAGGCCCCCTCCGCCAGGCGTTCATCAACGGGATCATCCCGTCCGAGCAGCGCGCGACCGTCCTCTCCTTCGATTCGTTCATGGGCTCCATCGGCGGGGCGGTCGCGCAACCGGCACTCGGCCGCGTGTCGGACGTCTACGGCTACGGCCCGGCGTACCTCGTCGCGGGCGCAGTCCAGACGCTCGCGATCCCGTTCGTCATCCTCGCCCGTCGCCAGCAGGCCGCCTCCGACCCGATCACCGCCTGACGGCACGCGTCGCCTCGTCGGGAAGACGGTTCGCGCCGACCGGAAGACGGTGACAGGGCCCGAAGGCCCTGTCAGGAAAGAGGTCGAAGGTGGTGGGCGATACTGGATTCGAACCAGTGACCCCGCGGATGTGAACCGCGTGCTCTAACCACTGAGCCAATCGCCCGAGACTGCCACGATCATATCTTCAGGCCAGGCCATCGGGCAACGATCGCCTCGGGATCGCCGCCATCGACGACGACCAGCTTCTGCCGGCTTGACGCCCCGGCGACGATCCGGACCGAGGTGCGGGCGACCCCGAGTTCCTCGGCGATCAGCCGGAGCAGGGCATTGTTCGCCGCGCCTTCGACCGCCGGGGCACCCACCCGTGCCCGGAGGACGCCGTCGCTGACCCCATCGATCCGGTCGAGCGCCGCCCTTGGCGTGAGACGGACGGCAAAGCGGACGTCGGTCGAACTCAAGACCTCAGATCATTCGCCAGAGGAAGCTGAGGATGATCAGGACGATGAAGCCGGACCAGTCGATCATGCCGGTCTGCGGCAGCATCCGGCGCACCGGGGCGAGGATCGGTTCGGTCGTCTGGTACAGGAATGCCGAGACCTGGTTGCGACCGCTGGGATCGACCCACGACATGATCATCCGCCCGAAGACGAGCGCCCACAACGCCATCAACAGGAACTGGATGAAGTTCAGCAGGAACGTCCCGGCCACGACCGCGAGTCTACCAGCCTGTGCTCAGTGCCCCGCTTCGGCGTGCGTGTGCTCCGGCTCGCCGGGGGCGTGCTGATGCAGGCGTTCGCCGAAGATCGCTCGACCGACGCGGACCACGGTCGCGCCCTCCTCGACAGCGACCTCGAAGTCGTCGGTCATGCCCATCGACAATGCCGGGCCGAGCGGCGCGCCGTCGCTCCGTAGGCGCCCCGAGAGCTCGCGCAGCGCCACGAACGTCGGCCGCGCCGCTTCGGCGTCGCTCGCCAGCCGGCCGATCGTCATCAGCCCGCGTACCTCGAGCGCATCGAGCTTCGCGAGCGCATCGAGCGCTGCCGGGAGATCGGCCGGCGAGAACCCCGCCTTCGATGGGTCGTCGTCGACGTTGACCTGGACGAGGACCGGGTAGCGGGCGGAGCGACCGGCGTTGCGCGCCTCAGGGGCGAGGCGGTCGAGTCGCTCGGCCAATCCGACCGAATCGACGGTCTGGATCACGTCGAACGTCTCAAGTGCGCGACGGGCCTTGTTGGATTGGAGCGGGCCCACGAGGTGCCACGTGACGCCATCGAGGTCGGCGACCTTGGCTTCCGCCTCCTGGACCCGGTTCTCGCCGAGTGTCGTGATGCCGGCCTCGACGGCGGTCCGGAGACGCGCCGCGTCCACCGTCTTCGAGACGGCGACGAGCGTCACCTCATCGGGATCGCGCCCGGCACGTCCGCACGCGGCGGCGATCCGGCCGAGGACGGCGTCGTAGGCGGACCTGAGGACGTCGCCATCGGTCGATGCGTCCGTCATCGATGGGTCGCCGGCCGCCCGCCGGCCGCGGTCACTTGCGGCGGAGGAAGCTCGGGATCTCGAGATCGTCGGCGTCGTACGTCACGGGTCGACGTGATCCCGCAGCCTCGCCGGAAGCCCGCTCGACGCGAGGCGACGTCGCGGCCGCCGATTCCTCGTCGTGCGCCGGGGACGGGCTGAAGATCCCGTCACTCCCCTGCTCGCGCTGACGCTCGAGCTCCTGGAGGAAGTCGCGCTCGTGGGCGACGCGCGAAGCCGCCGTGCCCTCCATCACGCCGGCCGACTCCCGCTGGACGCTGGAGCGGCGCTTGCCGCCGTCGAAGCCGGTCGCGATGACCGTGACCATGACCTCATCGCCGAGCCGCTCGTTGAAGCTCGTGCCGAAGATGATGTTGGCCTCCGGATCGGCGGCCTCCTTGATGGCCTCGGCCGCCTCGTTGACCTCGAACAGCGAGAGGTTCGACGAACCCGTGATGTTCCAGAGGATCCCCTGGGCACCGTGGATGTCGAGCTCGAGCAGCGGGCTCGCGATCGCCTGCTGGGCTGCTTCGACGGCCCGGTTCTCGCCGGTCGCCCGGCCGATGCCCATCAAGGCGGAGCCGGCGTCCTTCATGATCGCCCGGACGTCGGCGAAGTCCTGGTTGATCAGCCCCGGCATCGTGATGATGTCGCTGATGCCCTGGACGCCCTGACGGAGGACGTCATCGACGACGCGGAAGGCGTCGAGGATGCTCGTGTTCTTCTGGACCACGTCCTTGAGCCGGTCGTTCGGGATCGTGATCAATGCGTCGACCTGGGCCTTCAGCTCCTCGGCAGCCTTCTCGGCGACGAGCTTGCGTCGGTTGCCCTCGAACGCGAACGGCTTGGTCACGACCCCGATCGTCAGCGCGCCGGAATCCTTGGCGATCTGCGCGACGATCGGCGCGGCGCCCGACCCGGTCCCACCGCCGAGCCCCGCCGTGATGAAGACCATGTCCGACTCCGACAGCGCCGAGGCGATCTTGTCCGAGTCCTCCTCAGCGGAGCGCTGCCCCATCGAGGCGTCGCCGCCGGCCCCGAGCCCGCGCGTGACCTTGTCGCCGATCCGGATCTTGTGCGGGGCATCCGACTGGAGGAGCGCCTGGGCATCCGTGTTGCAGGCGATGAACTCGACGCCCATCATCTCGGCCCGGATCATCCGGTTGACGGCGTTGCTGCCGCCGCCGCCGACGCCGATCACGCGGATCAACGCGAAATTCTCGGAATCGGAACGCAACGGCATCGGGTTCTCCTCCGGCGACCCTCGGCGGGTCCTGGGCGGGGTCATGAGAGTTCGGTCTGGCGCGCTCGTGTCGGGCCCGCGGCAGGTCGTGACGGGTCCATGGGTCCGGGAGTATAACGCGGGGCCCAAGGACGGACCTATCGGCAGTCCGACTCCTGGGGAGTCAGGTGCGGTCCGCCGACGTGCGCGGGAAGCGACGGGGCTGCCCGTTCCCGGGCGATACGATCGGTCACCCACGCCGGATCCTGGCCGGAGCACCTCGGGATACCGGCCTCGGCGAGAAGGCGAGCGTCCCAGACTCGGCACGCGGCCTCGCCGAGTGGGGTGTGGCCGATCCGCTCGACGAGCGGACTGGCAGTTCCGAGGCCCGTGTGGACTGTCAGTCCACGCCGACGCGCAGGCACGACGGTGCCGGTACTCGGCGCGGAACGTGGTCTGCCAGCCCACAAGTCCGACCAAAGCCGGACCTCGTACCCGCTCGAAGCCCGGGCGGGGACTCGGGGTCCGCGGCCGTGATCGCGGGTCAGCCGGCGACGAAGCTGAGTCTGACCGTGCGGTCCGCGTTGTCGGCGTTGGGGTCGAGCAGGCAGATCGATTGCCACGTGCCGAGGGCCGCCCGCCCTTCGATCACCGGGACGGTCAGGGAGGGCGACGCCAGCAGCGGCGCCACGTGGTCCGCACCATGGCCTGGCGACCCGTGTCGATGCCGGTACAGCCGATCCTCGCGCGGCAGCAACCGATCGAGCGCATCCATGAGGTCATCGTCCGATCCCGCTCCGACCTCGACGACGACGATCCCCGCCGTCGCGTGGGGCACGAACACGGAAAGCAATCCGTCGTCGGCGCCGATGTCGGACAGGAACGCGGCACAGGCCGCCGTCAGGTCCGCGACCCCGCGCGCCGAGCCCGTGCGCACGGTCAGCTCACGCGTGTCCATCAGCCAGCGTGGGAAGCGGCCGGTCGGCCGGCACGCAGCCCTCCGCTGGCGCAGGCGGCACTCCTGCGGGCCATCCGCCTACGGAAAGATGCTTCGAAGCGCGTCCCGGATCCGGCCCAATCCGCCCATCGCGGGCGCGGACTCGTAGCGCAGCGGCTCGCCGTCGACCAGCGTCGTCGCACCCCACTGGAGGAGCCCCACGCCGGTGCTGTAGGCCGGCGTCAGCAGCGTGTCGACCAACCCGCCGATCCCTGTCGGCGCCGCCACCCGAACCGGCATCTCGAGCACCTCGCGGCCGAGCTCAGCGATACCAGCCAGCTGCGACGCCCCGCCGGTGAGGATCACGCCTGCGGGGAGCTGACGGACCCCGGCGGCGCGCAGCTCGTTCCGAAGGAGCTCGAAGGTCTCGCGCATCCGTGCCTCGATGACCTGGCAGACCTCGAGCCGGCTGACCGTGCGTCCGGCATCCTCGCCCAACACGCTGACGCTGATCTCGTCGTCCTCGGACACCGATCGCAGGTCAGCCGTCCCTTCGGTGACCTTCAGCTCCTCGGCCGTTTGCAGCGACGTCTTCAACACCGCCGCGATGTCGTTCGTCACGTTGTTGCCGCCGATCGGCAGGACGCGGGTGTGGAACGGGGAGCCCTCGAGGAACAGCGCGAGGTCGATCGTGCCGGCGCCGAAGTCGGCGACCGCGACCCCGAGCTCCTTCTCGGTCTCGTTGAGCACCGCCTCAGCCGAAGCGAGCGAGTTGACGACGAGCTCATCGATCTTGACCCCGGCGGCGGCGACGCACTTGGACAGGTTCGTGACCGCGGTGGCCGCGGCGGTGACGATGTGCGTCTCCACCTCGAGTCGGAGCGCGCTCATCCCGAGCGGGTCCTTGACGCCCTCCTGCCCATCGACCGAGAAGCCCCGACGCTCGACGTGGAGCACCTCACGGTTCGACGGGATCGGCACGGCCCGGGCGACATCGATCGCGCGGTTGATGTCCTCGCGGCTGACCTCGCGATGATGGCCGGTGACGGCGACCTGACCGGGCGAGTTCAGGCTCTCGACGTGTTGACCACCCACGCCGACGAAGGCGCGATCGATCTTCCAGCCCGAGAGTCGCTCGGCCTTCTCGACCGCCTCCGCGATCGAGTGGACGGTCTGGTCGATGTTGATGACGACGCCCTTCTTGAGGCCGGAGGCGGGAACGGTCCCGTGGCCCATGATCGTCAGCCGGCCGTCACGCGACACCTCGCCGATGAGGGCGCAGACCTTGCTCGTGCCGACGTCGATGCCGACGAGGACCGCTTCTCGTTCCACTGTGTCCGTCCGTCTCCCCTCTGCGTCCGGCCTACAGGAAGTGCCGGCGGATGAGCGCCACGTTATCGAAGATGCGAAGGCCGAAGGTGATGAGGGCCACCAGGTACAGATCGAGCCCGAGTCGATCCCCGATGAAGGTCAGCAGGACCGCGATGATCGCGTTGACGAGGAAACCGCTGATGAAGATGCGATTGTCGTAAACCCCATCGAGCTCCGCACGGACCGCTCCGAGCACCGAATCGAGCGCGGCAAGGATCGCCACCGCCGAGTACCGGCTGAGCTCGAAGCCGACGTTGATGTTGAGGACGAGTCCCGCAAGGACGCCCACGAGGAGCCCGAGCAGGGGAAGCAGCACGTGGTCCCTCGTCCTCCTCCGTCTGGTTTGGGCAAGGCTATCACGGTGCAGGGCTCGCGCCGGGCCTCGCGCTGGAGGTCGGCGTCGGCTTCGGGATGTATGTGCCGTCGGTCTCGGACGCGAGGATGATCCGTTCGACGAGCGGTTCCCGGCCGATGAGCAGGCTGCGTAGCAGCCGGACCTGACCGGGGATCAGCTCGGGCGTCCGAAGCGTGGGCGTATAGAAGCCGAAGACGGCCTGCCACGACGCCGGATCCGTGCGGATCGTGAAGCCGTTCGCGTCGGTCACGAAGACCGCGAGCCGTTCCGCGGTGCTTCCGACGTCGCCCGGCACGAGCGAGCCGAGTCGAGTCGCGGCGTCGAGATCGACGCGGTCGAGGCTCCGGCCGACCGAAAGCCCGACCGACGCCGCACGGCGGTCCTCGACGACGGGAAGCGCCTTGGTGCTGTCCGGCGGGACGTCGGGCAGGCGCGTGAACAGCTGGCCCTCGGCGTCGACGAGGTAGCGGCGCTGCCCGATGCGCCACACGAGGATCGGCGTCCGCTCGCGAAGGCGCACGGCGATCGTATCGGGCAGGCGCACCGACAGATCGACCGAGCGGACCGTCGGGATCTCGCGGATCCGCTCCGCGTACGGTGCCGTGACGAGATCGAACAGGTTGGCGCCCTGCGCGTCCCGGAGCGTGGCGCGGACGGCCGCCTCGTCGGTGAAGGTGACGCCCTCGACGGTCGTGTTGACGTAGACGAACGCCGGCGAGTTCGCGACGCCATAGACCGCAGACGCCGACAGCAGCATGGCGAGGATCGCCCCGGCACGGACCGGGCTCAGACCGGCCGACGCCCGCCGGATCGACCGCGTCCGACGCGCTGGCGCGCTCCCCGGCGTGCGGCGCGCGGTCGGGCGGGTCGGCGCGAGCCGGCGGGCGGGTTGGCGGGGCCGCAGGGTCATCGTGGCAGGTCGCTGGTCCTCAGCCGCGCCGACGGTCGCTGGGCATGACGCTCGATGGCGAGCTCGACGACGCGGACGCAGACATCCGTGAACGTGTAGCCGCCCTCCGCCGGCATCGTCGGGAAGAGGCTGATCGGGGTGAATCCCGGGATCGTGTTGATCTCCGACACGACGATCCGCTCGCCGGCCATGAGGAAATCGATCCGGGCAAACCCCTCGGCGCCGATGGCGCGGTACACGTCCCGGGACAGCTTGTGGATGACCGCTCGCTCGACGTCGCTGACCTCGGCGCGAGTCGATGTCTCGGAGAGGCCTGGCGTGTATTTGGCCTCGTAGTCGTAGAACTCGTGCCCGCTGACGATCTCGCCGGGGCCGAACAACTCGAGCGTGCCATGGTCGTTGCCGATGACCGAGACCTCAAGGTCACGCGCCTCGGGCACATACGCCTCGACGAGGGCCAGTGAGTCGTAGCGGAACGCCAGGTCGAGCGCCGCCGCGAGCTCGGCCGAGTCGTGGACGAGCGTCATCCCGACCGAGCTGCCGAGCCGGGCCGGCTTGACCATCAGGCGATGCTCGGCGCTGCCGGCCGCGAATGCCGCCAT
>DATHTG010000006.1:0-1613 GCA_035463515.1 Candidatus Limnocylindrales bacterium | reverse complement strand
GAATGTCGTCTGGCCAGTCGGGTCAGTCATGGCGATGCCGAGCGGCACCTGCGGAATGTCGCCGACCAGGTCCGCGAACGCGACGGTCAGCTGGACCGATCCAGGGAAGTCCTGGGCATGGACGGTGACGGGCATGCCAGGCAGAGCTGACTGACCCGGAGGCAGGACGTCGGCGCCGGGTTCGTCGCAGCGGCCGACGGACGGGGACGGAGGCGAGCTTGGGGTCGCGCTCGTCGCCTCGGTCGAGACCGCGCTCGACGTCGGCGCACCCGAAGGAGGCGAGCCCGTCGACTCGAGGCCACACCCGGACAAGACGACGAGAGCGACGAGGAGCGCACGGCATGAACGCCCACCCGTCGATCCTCGTTCTTCGCGCATCGCCGCACCCCCGTGCGCATCTGCCGCGGTCCCTTCCGGGCATCTTGCGCCTGTGGCGCAACGACGCGACGACCCCTAACGGACTGTCGAGAGCGCGCGCGGGTGCACGGTCGCGCCCGCGCGTGCGCCTTCGGCCGTGGCATCGAGGAGCATCCGGGGCGAGAGCGCATCGCCGACGACGGTGACAGGCAACTCGGGAGCGGCGGCGGCCAGTTCGTCACGCAGCGTGCTCAGGCCGCGTCGGCGCCCCGCGATCACGATCAGTGCGACACCGTCACGCTGCTCGTCCTCCTCGCTGTACAGGTGGCGCAGCGTCACGACACCGTTCGAGCTTGAGAGGCCGTCCACGTTCGGTGTCATTCGGACCCCATCCCGCGCCAGTTTCTGGAGGACGAACGGGAGCTGGGTGTCGTCGATCAGGTCACCGACGGCCGGATGCGTCGTCGCGATCTCGACGTCGAACCCTGCCGCCACCAGCTTCTCGGCGGCACTCGGCGCGAGTTGATGGCCGTCGTCGTCCAGGATCAACGCCGTCCCATCCGCCGGGTCCGGAAGGGCAGCGGCGTCGAGGAGGTCGTCCACATCCATGATCGCCACCTCACCGGGGATCCGCGCCTCGGGTCGCAGGACCGAGCCCGTCGCGACGATCACGGCGTCCGGTGCTTCGCCAAGGACGCTCGACACGGCGGCCTCGACTCCGACCCGGATCTCTGCACCGGCGCTCTCGACCTCCTCGCGCAGCCAGTCGATGTACTGAAGCCATCGCTCCCGGCCCGACCGCATCCCTGCCAGACGTGCCCGCCCGCCCAGGACGTCGCGGCGCTCGAAGAGGACGACATGATGGCCCCGTTGCGCAGCTGCTCGAGCCGCCTCCAACCCGGCTGGCCCTCCCCCAGCGACCACGACTCGCGCTGGCGAGTCGACCCGCTCGTGCGTCCCGAGGGACGGATCCCGGACCGCCGGATTGACCGAGCAGTACATCGGCTTGCCCGTGTACAGCCGGCCGATGCAGCCGTCGTTCAGCCCGATGCACGGCCGATGCCGAGCGCCGGAGGCCGCCTTCAGCGCCAGGTCCGGATCGGCGATGAGCGCCCGCGTCATCGCCACGAGGTCGACCCCCCCTGCGAGTGCCTCCTCGGCCATCGCCGGTTCGACGTTCCGTCCCGCGACGAGCGTCGGTACGCCGACCTCGCGCCGGAAGCGGATCGCGCGCTCGTTGAACACGCCCTCGGGCA
>DATHTG010000005.1:0-4982 GCA_035463515.1 Candidatus Limnocylindrales bacterium | reverse complement strand
GCTCGACGAGCGGGGACGCCGGTGTCGGGGATGCCGATCCTCGACGTGGACAAGGCCAGGTCCATCATCGTGATCAAGCGGTCGATGGGCCGAGGCTACGCCGGCATCGACAACGAGCTGTACACGAACGAGAAGACAGGGATGCTGTTCGCCGACGCGAAGGAGGGCCTCGCCTCGCTGACCGCGGCGGTGAAGGTGCTGTAGGGCTGGTCCAGAGCGTCTCCCTCACAGAGGGCGATGTCAGGGCCTCTTGCTCACAAAGGGGCTGGCCGCACGGCCGCTCGCTCACAAGGGGCGATGTCAGCGCCAGTCACATTTCTCCGATCAGTCGTGCGTGACTGCTTCCGAAAGCCGCGGTTCGTGTCGTTGTCGAGGGGTCGGTCGTGCTCGTTCGTCGCCGCAGTGTGCCTACGGCTGACCACGGCGGTGACGCGCCGCGCGGTCGGGGTCAGCTCGCTCGGTGGAGGCCTAGGCCGACGGCACGACCGCGGCGGTCTGCGGCGCGCCGGCCAGTGTCGCGTCGGCGATCTCGAGCGGGGCCAACGTCCCGAGCGACTCCGCGACGACGACCGCGTCGTCGCCCGGCTGGAGGATGAACTCCGTGTCAGGATTCACGAACGCGTGACCGCCGCGGTTCACCGAGAGCAGCGTCGCCCGATGTTCGCTGCGGAGCCGCGCGGCAAGATCGTCGATCGTCAGCCCGCAGTACTCCGCGGGCAGCGAGATCCGGTACAGCTCGGAGCCCTCGCCGCCTGACACGATGTCGGTGATGATCCCGCTCAAGCCGGGATAGAGCGCCGATCGCGCCAGCAGGTGCGAGGCGATCTTCGAGGTGACCAGCAACTCGTCGACGTTGGCGCGCCGGAAGTGCGGCTCGTGCTTCGGATTGTTCACCTCGGCGACGGTGCGCACGCCGGGCGCGGCGTGCTCGATGGCCATGATCGCCAGGATCGAATGCATGTCGGCCTCGTCCGACGCGTCGCGCGGGAACACCAGGGCGGCGGCCGCCTGCTTGATGCCCGCCCGATCCAGGTCGTCTTCGCTCGTGGAATCACCTCGGACGAAGTACACACCGTCGCCGGCCGGGTTCTTGTCGACGTCAGCGAGGACCACCACCTTGGCCCGGTAGTCGTCGCCCTTGAGCTCATCGATGAGGTCACGGGCGGTGGTGTTCCAACCGCACACGACGATGTGGTCCTGGTATCCGGAAGCACCCAAGCCCTGGCCCTCCTTGAGCAGGAAATCGATGACCATCGCGACGAGGGCGCCGGTGATCATGCCCAGCATGGCGACGCCGAAAAGGATCAGGAACCAGCCGATCAGCCGGCCCGCTGGTGACGTCACATAGCTCGAGTCACCCTGACCGAGGACCGTCGCGATCCCCCAGTTGAACGAATCGAAGACCGATTCGAAGGTCCACGACTTTTCGAACAGCGTGATCAGGACGGCCGCCGCCAGGACGAAGCCGATGATCCCCTGCGCGAGCGACATGAAGAACCGGCGATCGAGCTGGCCGACCATCCGCTTCACGTGCCACCCGACGCGCCGGACCACCGGCGAATCGAATAGTCGAAGCGAGCGCGGCATGGGCCGCGGTAGATGGGGTCGCCTCATCGGTCCGATCGTGCCACACGGGCGACACGAGTCGCCAGCCTCGATCGCGTCCTCGGCGGATCGAGATCGGGCACTAGTCTTCGATCGACGAGCTCTCGTCGATCTCGACGCCCTCTGCGCGGGCGACAGCCGCGGTGATCGACGTGCCCGCCGACAGGTCGCGGGCGCGGACGTCGATGTCGGCGATGAGCCGCTCTCCCTTGCGAACCGTCGTGGCGAGATGGGCGACGCTGCCGCCGTTCGACGTGATGACGGATAGGACGCGGGCGAGGGCGTCCGGGTCGTCGATGATGAGCCGCATCCGGACGATGTGCGGATCGCGGCCGATGACGCGATCGGCGACCAGGCGAAGCGGCCAGAGCGAGATGATCGCGATCGCCGTGATCGTCACCGCGACGACCCAGGCGCCGGCACCTGCTGCCATGCCGACCGCGGCGACGGCCCACAGGCTGGCCGCGGTCGTGAGGCCCCGGATCGTGACCCCTTCCTTGAGGATCGCGCCCGCGCCGAGGAACCCGATACCTGACACGATCTGCGCGGCGATCCGCCCTGGGTCGGCGCCCGGCGCGGGGAACGCGGCGATCGAGAGGACGGTGAAGCCGCCCGACCCGAGCGACACGAGCAGGTGCGTCCGCATCCCTGCAGGGTGGTCATGGATCTCCCGCTCGAGCCCGACGAGCGCGCCGAGGATGGCCGCGATGAGCAGCCGAAGCGCATAGCCGGTATCCGAGGCGATGTCGATGGGCACGCCCCGGAGTCTACGCGCGGGTGCGCGAGCGCAGGAGACCGTCCGCGACCATGTCCAGGGTCGCCTCGATGATCGGGTCCCGCGAGTCACGCGGCAGCAGACCGTCCCCAAGCAGCACTGCCGCCCCGTGGACCGCCACCCAGGCCGGCGCCTCGGCACCGAGCCGGGGGATGGCGAGCAATCCCGCCCGCTCCAGCGCGTCAAGCGCCGCTGACAACTCCTCGTACGGCGACGGATCGTCGGGAACGTACAGCGACGGCGGGCACGGCCGGAATGCCACCTCGAACAGCCCGGGCTCCTCGAGGGCGAACTCGATGTAGGCACGACCCGTCGCGCGGAAGCGCGCTCGAGCCGCCTTGCCCGACGACCCTCGGATCTCGGCGGTCGCCGCCTGCATGCGTGCAGCGAGCGCCTCTCGAGCCTCGGAACCGACGAGCGCCAGCAACCCGTCCCGGCTGGGGAAGTGGCGATACGCCGCACTGGGCGAGACACCGACTCGACGCGCCGCCTCCCGAAGGCCGACACCCTCGCTTCCGCCCGACCGCGCGAGCTCGGTCGCGGCGGTCACGAGCGCGCGCCGAAGGTCGCCGTGGTGGTATGGCCGGCTGGTCGTGGCATTCGCGGTCATCGTCGCGTCGGATGTTGACATCGTTCACATCAGGTGTAAAGTGGACGGTGTTCACATCACCATCGCCGGACACCGGACGCCGGCACGCAAGGGACGAAAAGGATCACTGATGGGCACCGTCATCAACGGTCGACAGACCGCAGCTCTCGACGACGACATCGTCGTCTTCATCATCGGGATGCGGATCAACCGTCTCCGACGCCTCCGGTCGTGGCTACCGGCCTTCCGGGCGATGCCCCGGATGCTTCGCGAGCTCGGCGAGGATCCGGACCTGGGGTTGCTCGGCGTCCAGTCGTTCTGGATGGGCCGCGTCCTGATGGCCGTCCAGTACTGGCAGTCCTTCGATCACCTCCAGGCATTCGCGAGGTCACGCGACCACGCGCATCTGCCGGCATGGCGGGAGTTCAACCGACTCGTGCGCGACAACGGAGACGTGGGCATCTTCCCCGAGACCTACCGCGTCGGACCGGGTACCGCCGAGACGTTCTACGGCAACATGCCGCCATTCGGTCTGGCGGCGGCCGTCGGCCTTACACCGGTCGCCGAGCGAGGGCACTCCGCGGCTCGGCGGATGGGGACGGCCACGGCCGACGATCCGGTGCTCGCGCCCTACTGATCCGGGTTCGACACGTCCGCGACGTCCGCGCCGAGACTGGCCACGAGCTCGGCGGGTGCGAGATGGATGTTCACGCCGAACGCCCCGCCACCGACCGAGACGACAGGTTGATCCATGACGGATCCGTCGACGATCACCGGCCAGGCGCGTGACGAGCCGAAGGGCGTGATCGTGTAGCGCTCGTAGCCGGTGACGGCACGGGCCTCGTCTGCATCCGGGAGCGTCATCCGGCGGACGCCGACGTGCGCGCGCAGCTTCGGCCAATCGAACCGCCAGCCGCCGGGAACGAGCACGAACAGGTAGTCGTCCTCCCCGCGGCGGACGACGATCGTCCGCAGGAGCGCAGCCAGGGGGATGCCCTGCAGCGCCGCGGCCTGCTCAGCGCTGCCCGCGCGCTCGGTCCGGATCACGCGGTGCGCGGCGCCGCGCGAGGCGATCGCCCGGGTCGCGGGCGTGTCCGGTGCGTCGTCCATCGCCGCTCTAGCCGATGAAGACCGTGCCGCCGTTCGGCGACAGGACCTGGCCGACGTAGCTGTCGCCGCCCGGACCGGCGAGGAACGCGATCGTCGAGGCGATCTCCTCCGGCTCGAGGAACCGGCCGATACGCACGCTGGTGAGCTCCGCCTCGATCGCCGCAGCATCGTTGTCACGCAGCATCGGCGTGTCGACGGGCCCGGGTGCGACGGCGTTGACGAGGATGCCCGACGGCGCGAGCTGGTAGGCGAGCGCTCGCGTGAACCCGACGAGAGCCGCCTTGGCCGTGACGTATTGCACGCTCTGGTTGCCGAGCCAGACGGCCTCGGAGGCGACCGTGACGATGCGACCCCAGCCGGCCGTGGTCATGCCCGGCAGCACCGACTTGGTGACGTGGAACGTCCCATCCACGTGGACGTCGAGGACGCGCCGCCAGTCGGCGAACGAGATGTCGGTGAACCGGCCCTCGCCGGGGACGCCCGCGTTGTTCACGAGGATGTCGACCGGGCCTGCATCCGCCGAGAGCCGTCCGACGGCGTCTGCCACGGCGCGGGGATCGACGACGTCCGCCGCCAACGCCACGGCCGACCCGCCTGCGCCCGCGATCTCGCTGGCCACGGCGTCCGCGGCCGGAGCGTCCCGATCCAGGCAGCCGACGACGGCGCCATCGGCGGCCAGGCGGATCGCCGTCGCGCGCCCGATCCCTGAGCCGCCGCCAGTGACAAGGGCGACGCGGCCGGCGAGCGGTCGGTCAGCCATGGTGGTCAGCCGCGAAGCGTGCGACATGGATCGGTCGGTATCGGTCGTAGAGCGTCACGATCAATGTCAGCAACCCTGCGAAGACGAATGCGTGCTCGAGGCGCTGGTCCGTCAGCGAGGTGATCAGCGCCTGGCCGACGGCC
>DATHTG010000004.1:0-7407 GCA_035463515.1 Candidatus Limnocylindrales bacterium | reverse complement strand
CCGCAGGCCTCGATCAACCGACCGCCATCGCGTTCATCGGCAGCGACGACGCGCTGGTCACCGAAAAGGCGACCGGGCGCGTCATGCGGATCCAGGGCGGCCAGCTGGGCGAACCGGCCGTTGACCTCGGCGTCAACAACTTCGACGAGCGCGGACTCCTTGGTATCACCCTCCACCCGGAGTTCGCGTCGAACGGCTTCGTGTACCTGTATTGGACGCAGCGCGACGCGGGCGCCGCTGCCGGAGCCAGCGCCTCGGATGATCCCGAGCAGCTCCTTGGCGATGACAGTGATCAGGCCACCGAGGTGCCCGATCTGGGCAACCGCGTGGACCGCTTCACGTGGGACGGCAGCGGGCTCACCTGGGACCGCAACATCGTCAAGCTGCGCAGCAACACCCTCGACAAGGACACGTCCGGCCGGGTCCGCGGCAATCACGACGCCGGACCGATCGCGTTCGGGCCCGACGGCAAGCTCTACATCACACAGGGCGACCAGAACCAGCGAGGTCAGCTCCAGAATCTGCAGGACGGGCCGGCGCCAGACGACACGTACCTCGCCGGAGTCATCCTCCGGCTGAACGACGACGGGTCCATCCCCGACGATAACCCGTTCTTCGCGCAGGGCGGCCAGATGGGCGGTCCCGCTGGACCGAACGTCCAGAAGATCTTCGCCTACGGCATCCGCAACACCTTCGGGATGACGTTCGACCCGGCCTCGGGCGCGCTGTGGCAGACGGAGAACGGAGACGACGCGTCTGACGAGGTGAACGTCTTTCCGGCCGGTTCCAATTCGGGATGGATCCAGCTGATGGGCGCGCCGGAACGGTTCGATGAATGGAAGCAGCTCGAGGCCGACTCAGCCGATGGGTTCGACAACCCGGACTTCGGACCCGACAAGCTCGCAGCGGATGCTGCCGAAGCGCGATCGCGGATGTTCTCGCTCGAAGGGAGTGCGTACACAGCGCCCGTCCTCACCTACAAATACCCACCGGCCCTGACCGCGGTCGCCATCGTCCGCGACGATGCCCTCGGCGCATCGTCAAAGGACACGGCCTGGTTCGGCACGGTGCTGACCGACGCGCTGCTGCGGTATCCGGTCACCCCCGACGGCTCCGCCCTCGCGCTCGAGGGGCCACTCGCAGACAAGGTTGACGACAACGCGGCGAAGGGCGATCTCGGGGAGAGCAAGGACAACGTCGCCGGGACGGGTTTCGGCGTCGTGACGGATATCCGACAGGGACCGGACGGCATGTTGTATGTCGTCTCGCTGTCTGACGGGACCGTCTATCGGATCGGCCCCGACCAGGGTGGCGCCAGCCCGTCTCCGTCCGCAGGCGAGAGTCCGTCGGGCGGTGCCAGCCCGTCGGCGAGCGCCTCCGCCGGCGGCGGCCAGCCACTGACGATCGGGACGACGACGAACGGCGAGCTGCAGTTCGATCCCACCACCGCTTCCGTCGCGACCGGCTCGCAGGTCGCCCTGACGTTCGAGAACCGCGACATCGTCCCGCACAACCTCACGTTCGGTCCGCCGATCAACGCCAAGACCTCGACCGTCGTGCAACCGGGCGCGTCGGAGGACCTGTCGTTCACGGCGCCCGCGCCCGGCTCTTACGAATTCCTGTGCACCCTCCATCCCGGCATGGACGGCACGCTCGAGGTCACGCCGTAGACAGGGATTTCGACGTCGTGGGAACCTGTCCACGCTAGGGATCGACGGACCGTCGATCGGATCAGCCAGGCGGGATGTTGAGGTTCCGATGGAACACGTTGTCGGGATCGACCCGGCGCTTGACCTCGACGAGCCGCTCCCAATTGGGTCCATACGCCGCACGTACGGCGCCACCGCCCTGATCGTCACCCAGGTAGTTCAGCCAACGTCGTTCGACCAGGTGCTCGCTGAACGCCGCATGCGTCGCCCGCGTCCAACTCACGTTCCTGTCCGTTTCCGCTGGATCGAGCCAGACAGACGGGATCAGCAGGTTGAAGCCCTCCTGACGGTGCGGGACCGCGGTCTCGGTCACGGGCACGCGGGTCACGGCGCCGTGGAAATGCTCGAACAGGATCGCGTTCATCGGTGACGGAGTTGACGCGAACTGCTCGACAGCGAGGTCGATCAGCTCATCGGTAAGCCCGCCCGTAAAGCTCGACATCCAGTAGTTCAGCGCACCGACAGGAAATCCGTCGTCGAGGATGGTGTTCATGGCGGCATACGGCATGGGCCCGACCTCGACAGCCAGCGGTGAGCCCCAGGCCTTGAACGTGGCTAGGTCGGCCTCCGCCTGATCCGGGTCCCCGGTGTGGCAGAGCACGAGCGCCGAGAGTCGTTGGCCCGAGCCGTCCGGTGCGTGCACCAGTCCCGCGAAGACCTCCAGATCGTCCGAGACGTCAGCAACGGCATCGCGATAGAAGCGCAGCATCCTCGGGGCTTCGTCGATGGGATGCGCGATCAGCCCGCCCGTCACCGTGGCGAGCGGGTGTAGCCGGTAGGTGAACGTCGTCGCCACGCCGAAGTTCCCACCGCCGCCGCGCAACGCCCAAAACAGGTCGGGATCTGATGCTGCCGTTACCTCGGCAACCTCGCCGTCCGCGGTCACGAGCTCGATCGCGACCACGTTGTCTGCTGCCAGGCCGAACTTCGGCATGAGCCAACCCAGACCGCCGCCGAGCGTGAACCCGGCGATTCCCGTCGTCGAGATGGCGCCACCCGTGACGGCCAGGCCGTGCTCCCCCGCCGCGGCATTGAGCTCCGCCCACGTGACGCCCCCCTCTGCACGTGCCATTCGGGCGTCCGCGTCGACCTGGATATCCTTCATCTCGGCCAGGTCGATCATCACGGCATCGTCGGCGACCGCGAGGCCGGCCACGTTGTGAGCGCCGCCTCGGATGGAGATCTCAAGCCCGCTATGACGGGCGAACCGGACCGCCGCGCCTACGTCAGCCGCCGTCCGGCAGCGCGCGATCAGCGCTGGTCGGCGATCGATCAGCCCGTTGTGGACCCGCCGGGCGTCGTTGTAGCCGTCGTCGCTGGCCTGCAACAGCCGTCCTGTCATGGATGCGCCAAGCGCGTCAACGTCCGCACGATCGAGGGTGGGAGTCGAGCTCATCGTGGTATCTCCGGTGAGCCCCCGGTGACGCGCAGGCTACGCGTAGCCTTGAGTCTAATGGCCGCCGCGAGGGCCTACGGCGCTAGCGTGGGCAGGGCGAACTCGGTGGCGATCTCATCTCGCAGATGGAGGACTCTGCCGAGGGCCGCGTTGCGAACGGCATCTGCAACCGCTCATCTTCCCTGTTGTCAGGGTTTTGACGAGCTCGGTCCGCGCAGATGGGCAAGCACAGCGAGCACCCGCCGGTGATCGTCGGCGGCCGGCTCGAGCTCGAGCTTCGAGAAGATGTTGGCGATGTGGGCTTCGACCGTCTTTCGCGCCATCGACAGGCGATCGCCGATGGCCTGGTTCGATCGACCCTCGGCCATCAAGGCTAGGACCGCGCGCTCCCGGTCCGTGAGATCGTCGAGCGGGACGCGGGCGCGTCGGCCAACGAGCACGGCGACGACAGCAGGATCGATCACCGAGCCACCTCGTGCGATCCGACGACTGGCGTCGGCGAAGTCGGCGAGATCCGTGACCCGGTCCTTGAGCAGATACCCGACCCCGCCCGCGCCATCGCTCACCAATCGCAGCGCGAACGACGGCTCGACGTGTTGCGACAGAACGAGGATGCCGACGGCCGTCCCGTGTTCCGTGCGGATGGCCTCCGCCGCCCTGAGACCCTCGTCGGTGTTGGTCGGTGGCATCCGGATGTCCACGATCGCCACGTTGGGGCGATGGACCCGGACCGCCTGCACCAACGCCTCGGGGTCGCCGACCTGCGCGACGACGTCGAAGCCGGCATCTCCGAGGAGGCGAGCCACGCCCTCGCGCACGAGGACCGAGTCGTCCGCGAGGACGAGGCGCAACGTCATTCCCGGTCGACCAGCGCGTGCATCGCCATAGCCGAGATCTGCTCCTTGGGGATGAACCCGATCGCGTGGCTGTTCCTTAGGCGGCGTCCGTACGCCCGCGCATCGCGGCTCGACGTCAGCACGACCATCGGCGGTGATCCCTCTGACGCCAATGACTCGGCGACGGTGAAACCATCGACGTCAGGAAGGCCGATGTCCAAGAGGACGACGTCGGGACGTAATGACCGCGTCGACGTGATCGCCGACGCGCCGTCGACGGCCTCCCCGACCACGACGAACTCGTGATCGATGAGTAGGTCACGTGCCTGCGCGCGGAAACGGGCGTCGTCATCGACGATCAGGATTGTCCTCACGCCCCCATCGTGTCATTCACACCGATGGGTGCCTACAGGGTTGGCACGTACGCTGACGTCGGTTGATCGGTCGGAATCCGCGCGAAGAGGCGCGTCCCGCCACCGCTCGGACTGTCGATCGCCATCGTCCCGTCGAGCGCCGCGAGACGGTCGCGCAGTCCATTCAGGCCGCTCCCGGAACGAGGATCCGCGCCGCCGACGCCATCGTCCTCGACCTCGATGTTCATGTGGTCCTCGAAAGGTCTGACCCGAACCCGCGCCATCGTTGCGCTGGCGTACTTGGCGACGTTGGCGAGCGCCTCGGAGATGACGAAGTACGCGGCGGCCTCGACGGCCGCTGGGTAGCGCTCTGGCCCGATGTCGACCGCGACGTCGACCGGCGATCGATCGGCCAGGGACTCGACGGCCGCCCCGAGACCGGACTCGGTGAGAATCAGCGGGTGGATCCCGAGCGCCAGATCGCGCAACTCCACGAGGGCGGCCTGCGCTTCCTCGGCGGCCCGATCCAGGCTTTGTCGGAGTTCCGCGTCCCCGGCCCCGGCGAGTCTGGATCTGGCGACGCGCAAGTCCAGACTCAATGAGATCAGCCGTTGTTGTGCGCCATCATGAAGGTCCCGCTCGACCCTCCGCCTCTCGGCGTTACCCGCCTCGACGATCCGTGCACGCGAGGCGCGGACCTCCTTGAGTTGCGTTTCGACTTCGGCCCGTAGCCGAGCGTTCGCGTCGGTAAGCTGCCTCGCGCGGAGCCGGACCACCAGGAGAACTCCTAACAGCGCCGTCGCGACGGGATATACGGTCAGCAGCGGCAGCCAGAGTCCACCAACGGCGGCCGAGGCGATCGCCGCGGGAAGGGTGGTGAACATCAGCAGCGTCGTCTGGCCCAGGATGATCACGTGGGTCCCGAGGCCGAATAGCAGGAGCTGGCCAAAGGTCAGTTCTTCGAGGAGGGGGCGGCGATGGCGCCACGCCAGGCCGAGGCCAGCGGCGAGGACCATCCCGGCGATTCCGGTAATCGAGGCAGCCCCGGGCTGCGTCAGCCGGAAGGCGATCATCAGCCCCAGCGCGATCGCGGTCGGGATTGGCCCGAAGAAGAGTCCAGCGATAACGAGCAGGACCGTTCGCGTGTCAAAGAAGATGCCGGACGCGAAGTGCCAGGGTGACAGCATGATGCTGACCCCGATGACCCCGAGGAGGAGGCCACTGATCGCCTGCTCGATCCGGACTCGGTCGATGGTCACGCGACTCGAGACGACGTCGAATACGACCGCGACCGCCAAAAGCAGGGCGGCGTTCTGAACGAGAACCGGAAGCGCCAAATCGATCACGATCCCTCCCGCGATCGATCGCGGTTGGCGGCGCCGAGAGCGGTGACGGACCGTCCTGCCTATCCGCGAGCGAGTGAGAACCATCCTAGCGGCACCGGTAACCGTGTAGACCCTATCCCCGTTCCCGGGCAAACACCGTCCCCCGCCGTCGTGCTGGCTCCGTTGGCCGTCGATCCGCACTCGCCTAGGCTGGCCAAGGTGACGCGAGCGGCCGCCTCGCGTACCGACCAGGGAGCGTCTCCGATGATCCAAACGGCCACGCGGAACCCCTTCGCGGTCCGCGACTTCCGCCTCCTCTGGGCGGGCGAGACCATCTCCGTCCTCGGCGACCAGTTCGCCCTGATCGCGCTGCCGTGGCTCGCCCTCGTCCTGACCGGCAGCGGGCTCGCGCTGGCCAGCGTGCTGGCGCTGATGGCCGTGCCGCGGGCGCTGCTCATGCTCATCGGCGGCGTGTCCGTCGACCGGCTCTCGCCGCGGCTCGTGATGCTCGCCTCGAACGCCGTCCGCATGGTCGCCGTGGCGGCCCTCGGGATCGTCGTGCTCGCCGATGTCGCGGAGCTGTGGATGCTGTACGCCTTCGCCCTCGTGTTCGGCGTCGCCGACGCGTTCTTCTTCCCGGCCCAGACCTCGATCGTCCCGCAGCTCGTCGGGCCGGACGAGCTCCAGCGCGCGAACGGGATCGTCCAGGGCACGACCCAGGCGAGCACACTCGTCGGCCCAGCGCTCGCCGGCATCGGGATCGCCGCCCTCGGCGGCGAGGCTGCCGCCAGCAACGGAGCCGGGATCGCGGCCGCGCTGCTGCTCGATGCTATGAGCTTCGGCATCTCGCTCCTGACCCTGTGGCTCATGCGCGCCCGTCCCCGAACGGAGCGGGCTCCGGCCTCGGTGATCGAGGACATCAAGGCGGCCTTCCAGTACGTCGGGGAGGTCCGCGGCCTTCGGGCCGTGATCGGCGTGAGCCTCGCCGCGAACTTCCGGATCGTCGGCCCGTTCGAGGTCGGCCTGCCGGTCATCGCCTACCAGCGCCTCCCCGAGGGCGCCGCGGCCTTCGGCATCCTGCTCTCGGCGTTCGGTGGCGGCTCGCTCGTCGGGCTCGCGCTCGGGGCGATGCTGCCGCCCCCGCGACCGACACGGTTCGCGTTCGTCGTGCTCGGCGCCACGGGCCTCGCGGGCCTCGGCCTCGCGATCCTGCCGTTCGTCCAGTCGACGCTTGCAGCCGCGATCGTCATCGCCGTGTCGAGCATCTCCCTCGGCTACGGCAACCTCCATGGCATGACGTGGGTCCAGGCCCGGATCGCGCCCCACCTGATGGGTCGCGTGATGAGCGTGCTGATGCTCGGCTCCATGGGCCTCATCCCGGTGTCGATGCTCGTCGCCGGGGCGGTCGTCCAGCTCAGCCTGGACGGGATGCTCGTGGTCGCCGGCGTCGGCATGGCGGTCTTCACCATCGCGGCCCTGCTGTCGTCGACCGTCCGGCGCCTCGGCCTGGTGCCGCCATATCAGCCGCCCGCTGCCGAGGTCGCCGGCGAGCCCGGCGGGGCCCGAGACGCCGAGGGCGCGGCCGAGGCCGGCGTGAGATCCGGCCCCGAGCTCGGGGCATCCGCGTCACCCTCGGCCTGATGTCCCTCCCGGAGCGGATCCTCGGCTCGCCCCTGGTCCAGCCCTCCGGACCCGCGACTTCCGGCGTGCTCGTCTTCGGGGCGGTCGTCTCGCTGCTCGGCGACAGCTTCTACTTCGTCGGGCTTGCGTCGCAGGTCGCGGCACGGA
>DATHTG010000003.1:0-2727 GCA_035463515.1 Candidatus Limnocylindrales bacterium | reverse complement strand
CCTCGGCCTGACGCACGCCGACGACCCGGGGATCGATCTCATCGCCGACCCGGATGACCCGTCGCGCCTGGCCGATACGGCAGGCCCGGCGATCGCCGGATTGCTCGCACACGCAGCGGGCCAATCGGCGCTCGCATCCCCGACGCCGAACTCATACAAGCGCCTGCTGCCAGGATCGTGGGCGCCGGCTCACGTCTCGTGGGCGATCGGAAATCGCGCGGCGCTGATCCGGGTGCCTGGCCGAGGAGCCGGGCGTCATCTCGAGGTGCGTGGCGGGGACGCAGGCATGAACCCGTACCTCCATCTGACCGGCCTGCTGGCCGCGATCGCCGACGGCGTCGACCGGCAGCTCCCGCTCCCGGCTGCGGCCGAAGTCGACGTCGGCCATCTGTCGGATGAGGAGGCGGCTGCCGGCGGCTTCCCGCGTCTGCCGATGGACGTGCCCGCCGCGCTCGATGCGTTCGAGGCGGACGACCTGCTGCCTGCGGCGGTCGGACCGGTGATCGCCCGGCACTACGTCGACGTGAAGCGGTTCGAGTGGGACTGCTACGTCGAGCGTTCCGGGCTGCCGGCCGGGTCGACCGACGTGTCGGACTGGGAGCGGACCACGTACTTCGCATGTCTGTAGTGCCGCCGTTCGCCGATCGTCGGCGCGCACTGCCCGACGGCGCTCCAGCGCGTCGGGCGATCGAAACGATCTTCCCTGACGCCCGGCCGACATACGTCGAGCGTTGGGACGCGATCGCCGACCTGTTCGACACGTTCGATGACCAGCGGCCCGCCACATGCGGCGCGTACGCGACGCGCTACCTGCTGGCACCGCTCGGGTTTCCCCAGGCCGAGGGCGTCGACACGACCCGCGAGGATTACCTCGCGCACCTCGCCGGGACCGTCATCGAGGAGACGGAGCTCGAGGACGTGCGGGCGACGGCCGCCGCGGTCGAGACCGCGGGGCTGTCAGACGCGGAGGCGATCGACCGATTCCCGCGGACCTGGTATGGCTGGCAGCTCCGATCCTCGAACGATGACGCGATCACCGGTACGAGCCCGACAGGCGTGGCCCGTGCGATCGCGCTCGGCTCCGGCGGGGCGCTCGTCACGCTGCCCGTGCCGAGCCGCCGTTCGGACCGTGGCGTCGCGTTCACACCGGCCCGCTTCGATGCGCTGCTCGACGTCCTCGGATCCAACGTCATCGCGTGGGGCGTCCACCCGATCGCCAACCTCGAGGTCGACCAGTTGCTTGATGCAACGAGTGATGCGTTCGACGCGCCCGCGCTCGCCGGACCGGATCCGGAGGCGGCCATACCGCGCGAGCGCTGGGGCGTCGGCCACTTCGTCGGGGTCGGCGCGTTCTGGCGCGATCCGGCAGGTCGCCGGTGGACGCTCCTCCTCGACACGTACAAGGCCCGCGGCTTCGACGGCTACGTGCCGATGCCAGCGGAGTCGCTCCGCCGCGCGCTCGTCCGCGAAGATGGCCGCGACGGCGGCCTGCTCCTGGTCGTTCGCCGTCCCGCGCTCGATGACGCGCGCCGGGCGATCGAGGCGCTGGATCTCGACGTTCGGATGTGGGGCAACGGCAGCCTCGAACCCGACGGGTGGGACTGGGCGATCGGGCGCTAGACAGGGCCGTCTGCGGCATCTGACGGCGGCCGGTAGCCTTGCCGGCATGTGGTTGCCGGCATTCCAGGACGTGATCGATCTCGCCGGGGGACGGCTCGATGAATCGCCGCTCGAGGTTCGGATCGACGACCCACAGTCAGGACGGATCGTCGGCGACGCGTCGTTCGGGGCGTATCGCGACTGGTCCGCAGGATGGCTGGAGGCGCGTGACGCACGGCCGCGAGCGTTGGCGACGACGGTCGGCGAGGGCCGGGTCGTCGGGGAGTTCGAGGTCCACCTGACACAGGACGGCCGATCGGTGTCCCTGCCCGTGGCGGTCGTCGTGGAACCGGATCCTGGCGACGGCCTCCTGTGGGTGCGCGTGTATCACAGCCAGTGGCCGCTGCTGGGGCACCACGTCGTGCGGCCACCGCTCCTGTCGCGCGACCCGAACGTGCGGGAGTCAGACGTCGTCGGCGACTATCAGTCGGCGCTGGCTGCGGGAGACACGGATCGCATCACCGCGACGTTCGAGCCGGATGGCTGCTTCCGCGAGCCGGCCGGCGGGGAGTTCCGGGTCTGCGGCACGGACGTCCTGCGCGAGTTCTTCGCTCGGTTCTTCAGCGCCGGAGGAGGGATCACCCTCGAGCACTGCACGGTCACCGAAGACGGCGTGCGAACCGCGCTCGAGTTCAACGCCGTGAAGTGGGGCAGCGTCGACATGCCGCACCAGGCCGGCGTCGCGGTCTACGAGCGTGGCGCGACCGGAAAGCTCCGCGAGGCGCGGGTGTACGACGACGTCGAGGGTCCGGTCGAGTAGGGGTTGGGGTGGCCTATGGGGCTCGAACCCATAACCTTCGGAGCCACAATCCGATGCTCTGCCGATTGAGCTAAGGCCACCGCGGCGCCGTGCACTCGACCGCTCACGGGAGCGCAGGCGACCGGGAGTGTACCCCGGAACTCGCGGCCGGCGGCCGCCGCGATCGTGTCCCACGCCCTCGGCCCGAACCACGGTCGGGCTCCTGCTCAGGCGGAAGCGATCTCCAGGGGGTTCTTGCCGCTCGTCCGGAAGCTCGGGCTGGCGTCGCGAGCATGGATCGCGAAGCGGTCGTCCGGCGGTGCGAGGGC
>DATHTG010000002.1:0-2867 GCA_035463515.1 Candidatus Limnocylindrales bacterium | reverse complement strand
CACCCATAGGTCGATCCGGTCGCGGAGCGGTCCCGACACGCGACGCCCGTAGCGGTCGATCTCACCGATCGTGCATCGGCAACGGTCTTCCGGGATCGATCCCGCGAACCCGCACGGGCACGGATTCATCGCCGCGATCAGCAGGAACCTGGCAGGGAATGTCATCACTCGCCCGGCCCGAGCGATGAGGATCCGACCCTCTTCGAGCGGTTGTCGCAGCGCTTCGAGCACATCGCGGTCGAACTCGGCGAGCTCATCGAGGAACAACACTCCGTGGTGAGCGCGAGTGATCTCGCCCGGCGACAGCGTCGCGCCCCCGCCGACCATGGCGGCATACGAGAGGGTGTGGTGCGGCGACCTGAACGGTGCGCGCCTCCGCAGCTCGGAGATCGGACCCTCGCCCGCGGCAGACGCGACGATCGACACCGACAGCGCCGCGGCGTCGTCGAGCGGTGGCAGGAGCCCCGGGATCGTTCGCGCCAGGAGGGTCTTGCCCACCCCCGGTGGCCCGGTCATCAGCAGGCCGTGTGCGCCGGCCAAGGCGATCTCGAGCGCGCGGCGGGCGCCCGCCTGACCGCGGACCTCGCTGAGGTCGGGCACGGACTCCGCGGGAAGGGTGGCCGTGACGGGCCCTTCGCCGTCGACCGGCGACGGCCCGGTGATCGTGACTCGTGGTCTGGCGACGGGCCCACGACGGGGGCGGCGGCCGCGGACGAGCTCGCCCGCGTCGGTGAGCGTCGCAGCGCCGACGACCTCGATGCCCTCGACGAGCCGTCCCTCGGCGACCGCCGCCGATGCGACGACGACCCGTGGGATCCGCCGTGCGGCGAGTGCGGCGACCATCGGCAGCATCCCCGGAACCGGGCGGACCTCCCCGTCCAGCCCCAGTTCCCCGATCAGTGCCACCGGTACCGACCCTGCGCGGACCTGCTCCGACCCCAGCAGGATGCCGATCGCGATCGCCAGGTCGAGTGACGCGCCGGTCTTGCGCAACTCGGCGGGCGCCAGGTTGACCGTGAGGCGCCGCGGCGGGAACGCGAAGCCCGCGTTCCGGATCGCGCCCCGAACGCGCTCGCGCGCCTCCTGCACGGCCGTATCCGCCAGCCCCACGATCGTGAACCCCGGGAGGCCGGGCGCGACGTCGACCTCGACGCGGATGGTCCGACCCTCGAGGCCGTACAGGGTCGCGGAGGGGACGACGGCCAGCATGGCCGCCACGCTACGGGCGGGCGCTTACCACTGACTCACCCGGCCATCACCCGCGACCCATCGCGGGCGGTCGTCAGGAACGCTCTAGCGCGCGCCCACCGGCTGCGCCTGTGCGGCGGCCGCCACCTTGTCGACCGAGCGCACGAACTGCAGCACCGACGCGCCCAGCGGCGAATCGGCCTTGGTGAACATGAACGGAGCGCCGGAGTTGAGCGCGCTGATCGCGCCGCGGTACTCGTTGACGACCTGGTGGTCGATCGTCCGACGCAGCGCGCCCTCCGCGTTCTTCACGTTGATCCCGGTGAATGCGTTCGAGCGATTGAGGACCAGCTGGACCTTCTCGGGCGCGTAGCCGAGGTGGCCCATGGTCTCGAGGATCAGCCGGACGTTCTTGAGGCACGACAGGTCGGCGGTCATCACGACGAACACCGTCTCCGCCGCCTCGAAGACCCCGAGGTTCACGTCGTCGAGCCGCTTGTCGACGTCGACGATGATGTAGTCGTACATCGACGTGAGCTGGTCGGTGATGAACGGAAGGTGCTCGGGCCGGACCAGCTCGGCGGTCTCCGGCGACGGCGGCGCGAGCAGCAGGTCGATCCCCGAGTCGTGCTTGACGATGACGTTCCGGATCAGGTCGGCATCGATCGATGGGGCCGTCACGATATCGACGATGCTCTTGCGGTCGAGGCCCAGGTCGAGGAAGACGCGGTGGTCGCCGAACTGGAGGTTGCCGTCGACGAGGCACACCTTCCGGCCGAGCTCCCGGTGGAAGGCGATGGCAGCATTGATCGCGATCGTCGTCGTCCCGACACCGCCCTTGGCACCGTAGAACGCGAGGATCCGACCCATCGGTGGACGGGCGAGGAGCGTGTCACGCGGCGCGAACCGCGCGAGCAGACTCTTGATCCGCGCGAGAAGCTCGGCCGGGTGGAACGGCTTGATGAGGTAGTCGTCAGCGCCCGCCCGCAGGCCGCGGACCTTCTGCTCGACTTCCCGCTCGGCGGTGAGCATGATGATCGGCACGTGCGAGGCGCCGGCCTCCTGCTCGCGGATCTTCGTCGCGACCTGATAGCCATCGAGCTTCGGCAGCATGACGTCGAGCAGGACGAGGTCGGGCGATTCCTGCGTCCACAGCCGGACCCCTTCGGCCCCGTCGCCCGCGATGACGACGTCATAGCCTTCCTGCTTGAGCGTGTACTGCAGCAGGCGCTGGACGTTCGGATCGTCATCGACGACGAGGATCTTGGCTGCCATCGGACCTCCAGGAGGGGCGTGCGCGCGGGGCACCGGGTGCCGACGGCCACCCCGGCGCGGCGATTATAGGTCGCGTCCCTCGCCGCGCAGATCGTCGTCGCGAGCGACGCGGAACGCCATGCGCAGATGGTCCGTCACTCGGCGCTCATAGTCCTGTGGCGCGACGGCGTGGGACGAGCTGTGGTCGGCGCCTGGGACCGTCCAGTGCTGCGTGGAGGGGCCGCCGGCCGCGGCGAGCCTGCGACCATCCTCGAGTGGCACGGTCGAGTCCGCTTCGCCGTGGATGAGCAACAGCGACACCGGCTCGACCAGCCCGATGACGCGGATCGGCTCGGTCTCGCGCGGGTCGGCGCCGAGGCGACGCGCGGCGGCGTCGAAGGCGCGGGCGGCGAGGAAGCGACGGG
>DATHTG010000001.1:0-4514 GCA_035463515.1 Candidatus Limnocylindrales bacterium | reverse complement strand
GTCGTCGACATACTGGAACAGCTCCTGACCCGGCAGTTCGCGGCAGCGCCGCACGACCGAGGCGAGCCGCCGATCCCGCAGCCCCACCTCATGCGTCAGTCCGCCCTTGCCGCGGAATCGGAACTTGACGCTCGACCCTTGGATGCGGGCATGGCGGTCACGCATCGTCGTGAGGCCGAACGACCGGTTTAGCCTGGCGTATTCGTCGTTCCCGACCCGGATCAACGTGAGCTCGAGAAGGCGGACGACGACGCCGAGGACCTTCTCGCGCGGCAGACCGCGCTTGGCCAGGTCACGCTCTGCGCGACGACGGATCCTCGGCAGCGCCTTGGCGAACGCGATCATCCGCGCGAAGTTCTCGGCCCCGCGCTGCTCGCGCCAGCGCGTGTGGTAGCGGTATTGCTTACGGCCACGCGCGTCGCGCCCGGTCGCCTGGAGGTGACCGTTCGGCCACGGGCAGATCCAGACATCCGTCCACGCGGGCGGGATGACGATCTTGCGGATCCGATCGAGCGTGTCTGCGTCCCGGATCACGTTGCCGTCGGCGTCGCGGTAGGTGAAGCCCTTCCCGGCGCGATGCCGCGTGAGACCGGGACGGTCGTCGGTGGAGTACCGCAACCCGCTCGCGCGGGCGACGGCTCTGGGATCCTCGCGGGTGTCGGTCATGGCCGCACGGTACGGGCCGTGGCATCGCGACCACGCACCTTCGCGGGCTTCGCCACATGCCTGCAACCTCGCAGCACGACCCGGAGGACCCCGCGATAGGGCGCCGCTCCGATACTCGCGACCGGTCCCGTCGCGATACCTGCTCTGGGGGACGATCGCGATGGGACTCCTCTATGCGGCCCGGACGCCGCCGGACCGAAAGGACGGGCGGCAGACCGTACAGGAGACCCCCAGGCATGGACGCAGTGACGATGCAGGGCGCGACGAAGCGCTTCGGCGACGACTTCTCGCTACAGGACGTCTCGATCGCCGTCCGCGAGGGGACGATCCTCGGCATCATCGGGCCGTCCGGGGCGGGCAAGACCACGTTCGTGCGCTTGCTGACAGGCGCGCTCACGCCCACCGAGGGCGAGATCCGCGTGATGGGCGAGGACCCGCTGAAGTTCAAGCGGCAGACGCGCGAGCGCATCGGCTACATGCCCCAGTCGTTCGCCCTGTATCCCGACCTCACGACGCGTGAGAACGTCGACTTCGTGGCATCGCTGTTCGGCTTGCTGTGGTGGCGCCGCCGGCGACGGACGCGGCAGGTCCTCGAGCTCGTCGACCTGTGGTCCGCCCGTGACCGGCGGGCCGGCAGGCTGTCCGGCGGCATGCAGCGGCGCCTGGAACTCGCGTCGGCGCTCGTTCACGATCCGCAGATCCTGTTCCTTGACGAGCCCACGGCCGGCATCGATCCCCTTCTCCGCACCACCATCTGGGGCGAGCTCGCTCGCCTTCGCAACGACGGTCGGACGCTCCTGGTCACGACCCAGTACGTCGGCGAAGCGGAGCAGTGCGACGCGGTCCTGCTGATCTCCGACGGCCGCGTGGTCGCTGCCGGGACGCCGGACGAGCTGCGGCGTTCCGCGATCGGGGGCGACATCGTCGACATCGAGACGCAGGCCCCGATGGACGCGGCCGTCCTGCGTGATGTCGCCGGCGTCCACAGGCTGGAGCAACGTGGGCCCACCCAGATCCGGGCGACGGTCGACGATGCCTCGACGACGCTGCCGGAGCTCGTGGAGGCCGTGAACCGCGCCGGCGGCGACCTGTCGGCCGCGGCAGAGGCACGGCCCTCGTACGACGAGGTGTTCGCCATCCTCGTGGAGCGAGCGCGGGCGGCGGAGTCAACCCGGGCTGCCAAGACGGCCGACGACGAGCAGGCCGCCTGATGCGGGCGATCCTGACCACCATCTGGCGATTACTGGCGTTCGTTGGCAAGGAGCTCGTCGAGACGATCCGGCGACCGGGGGCGATCGTGAGCCTCGTCCTGGGGCCGTTCCTGATCATGGCCATCTTCGGCCTCGGATTCAGCGGGATCCGCCGGCCTCTCGAGACGATCGTCGTCGTCCCGGCCGACAGCCGGTTGCCGACCGAGGTCGCCGACTATCAGGAGCTCGCGGGACCCGCCCTCCATGTCGCGGACGTGGTCCCCGATCGGGCGACTGCGGAGTCGCGAGTGAGGGCCGGGGATGTCGACGTCATCGTCGTCGCGCCACAGGACCCTGACGCCGCCTTCCGCGAAGGTCAGCGCTCGACGATCGAGATCGTCGTCGATGAGGTCGACCCTGTGGACGAGAACTACGCGACGATCCTGGGTGCCACGCTCGCCAATGCCGTCAACCAGCGCATCATCGAGCAAGCCGTCGAGGAGGGACAGGGCTACGCCATCCAGGCAGGCAACGCCGAAGCGGCCGCGATCCCGCCGGACGTGGTCGCTGCGCCGACCGAAGCGCGTCTGGTGAATCTCGCCCCACGGGCGCCGACCGTCACCTCGTTCTTCGGACCGGCGGTCCTCGCGCTGATCCTCCAGCACCTCGCCGTGTCGCTCGTCTCACTGTCGCTCGTGCGAGAGCGCTCCAGCGGGGTCATGGAACTCTTCCGGATCTCGCCGGTGACGGCCGCGGAGGTGATCGCCGGCAAGGTCCTGGCGTTCGGCCTCCTCGGGTTCGTGGTGGCCGCCCTCACGATGGTCCTGCTGGTCACCGTCCTTGGCGTGCCGTCGTTCGCCGACACGGTTTCGCTGGCGCTGGTCGTCGGGCTGTTGGTTCTCGCCTCTCTCGGCGTCGGTCTCTTCATCGCGATGATCTCGGACTCGGAGCGCCAGACGGTCCAGTTGTCGTTGCTCGTCCTGCTCGCGTCGGTGTTCTTCAGCGGCTTCGTGCTGGCCATCGACCAGTTCACGGCGCCGGTCCGGGCCCTTGCCTACACCCTCCCGGTGACCCACGGGATCCAGCTCCTGCAGGACCTCATGCTGCGCGGCTCGACGAATCACGTGTGGCAGGCGGGCGCGCTTGCCGTCATCGCCGCGGTGACCCTGCTGGCCGCCTGGTTGCTCCTTCGCCGGAACATGCGCACCGCCTGAACGAGCGCGCGTTCATCGTGACGGCTGGCACAGGGCTGCAACGCGGCCACGGCGGCGGGCCACATCGCCGTGCGGCAGACGATGCCAACGTTGAGGAACCGATCCTCCTCCACGGGAGAAGCCCAGATGACCGACGACAACATCATCCGGCTCCCAGGCAGCCACGCCGATGAGCCGCAGACCGACCCTGACGGCTCGCGTGACGAGCGCGACCGCGGCCCGAATCCGGCCTCGGACGAGGAGGAGCCGAACCCTCTGCTCCGCGAGGGTCCCGACGCACCCGATGCAGCCGACATCGAGGATCCCAGCGTGCAGCTATGAGGGCGGTCGGACCGACGCCGCTCGATCGGCGGCAGTCGCCAGGCCACCCCGCGGACCCGGACACGTCACGGACGCGCCGACGGCCCGTCCGACCCCTCGATGACGGCACGACCGAGCTCGTCCACGTCATCGAATTCATCCTGCCGGCCGGCCGCGCGATCCAGCCGGTGATCTTCCTCGACCGCCAGCTCCTCGACTGACCGCTCCTCGACGACCGCCCGCCGTGGGGTCGTGCGACTAGACGAGCGCCGGCTCGCTCCTCGAACCGACCTTCGGTAGCAACTCGCGTGCAGCGAAGTCGATGAACCCCGCCTGATCGGGCCCGATCTGGTGGATATAGACGTGGTCGTAGCCGGCCTTGGCGTACTCGTCGATCCGCTCGAGGTGGCGATCGGCGTCAGGACCGCAGAGGATCGCGTCGGCGACCTGGTCCTCCGTCACGCTCTTGGCGAGGTCGGTGAACTGCGAGGGGTTCGGTAGCTCCTGGCTCACCTCGCCGTGGAGCGCGGCCAGCGGCCACCACTCCAGCGCGGTCTTGCGAGCCTTCTGCTCGGACTCCGCCCAGCACACGGACATCTGACCGATGCGTGGCCCCGTGCCGCCGGCTCCCTGATAGGCGTCGATGATCTCCTCGTCGGGTGCGGTCGAGATCAGGCCGTCACCGATCCGTGCCGCGATCTCGGCCATCTTCTTCCCGCTCGCTGCGACCCGGATCGGCGGCAGCGACTCGGGCAATGTGTACAGCTGCGCGTTCTGGACGCGGTAGAACTCGCCGCGCCGGCTGACGATGTCACCGCTCCAGAGTTCGCGGATGACGGCGACGGCCTCTTCCAGCATCTCTGCCCGAACGTCCCACTCCGGCCATGCCTGGCCAAGGATGTGTTCGTTGAGGTTCTCGCCCGTGCCGACGCCGAGGAAGAAGCGACCGGGCATGAGGTCGGCCGCGGTGGCGGCGGCGTGGGCGATGATCGCCGGGTGGATCCGCATCGTCGGGCAGGTCACGCCCGTACCGACGATGAGACGGTCGGTCGCCTCGGCGATGGCCCCGAGAACGCCCCACACGAACGGGCTGTCCGGGTGCCGCTCGATCCACGGGTGGAAGTGGTCGGAGATCAGCGCGAAC